>DATHPL010000236.1:0-13914 GCA_035483915.1 Bradyrhizobium sp. | reverse complement strand
TCGGCGTCGTCTTTCTGGAAGCCGAGGCCAAACCATCCCGTCTGACCGTTGGTGGTTCGCCAGGCCGTTTCGAGCTGGGTCGCGGCAACGCCGATCTTGACCGGCCCTCTCGAGATCGCGCTGTCGAGCGTGGATGGATTGGTCCAGTCGACCGAGAAGATCTGACCGTCATCGAAAGTCTTTCCGTTCTCATGGAAGCCGTCGGTCTGCATCCACTGCATGACCTGGTGGAGATTGGCGCCTTCGAGCACATGATGCTTGGTGGCCCAGGCCATCGCAATCTGGTCTGTGATGAAGATTTCCGGCTGATGGCAGGCTTTTGCAAACGCTTCTTCGGCCGTGACGCAATCGCCGTGATCGAAATTGCCCCACGATGAAATCTGATGGGGCAACGTCAGGAAGTTCGGCGGTGCTCCCGCAATCGCGGTATGCGGCGTGGCGGCTGCCAGCGCGCTCCTCGGCGAGGGGGCTGCTCCGCGCTTCGGGGTCTTGTTTCGTCCACTTCCTCCAAGTTCAATAGCCATGGTGTTGCTCCTTGCTTGAATGAACGAGATTATTTGTCCGTGTCCTTCTGATCGTCTTTAGGTTGAGCAGGGTCCGGCGAGCGGCTTTTGGCGTCTTGCTGATCGTCCGCCGCATCGTCGTCAGGGATGTAGGGTGGCGCCTTGTCGCGCACGTCCTTGGGTGTCGGAAAAGCACCACGCTTCGGAACGGGAGGTTTGCCGCTCATCCTGTGCCTCACTCCCGTTTGGAAAATTATTCTATCAATGGTTGAGTGAGATCAGCTAAGCACGAGGCCGAAGCGCAGCGTGTGAGCTTGTTCACACGAGCTTGCTTTTTCTTGTGGGCGTTGAATGGCAGTGCTGCTGTCCGAACTCACGCCGCTTGCTAGATCAACTTCATCCCCTTCAGGCTCGCATGCCCGCTCTTGCCGACAATGATGTGGTCATGCACGGCGATGCCGAGCGGTGAGGCAATGCCTATGATCGCTTTCGTCATCTGGATATCGGCCTGCGAGGGCGAGGGATCACCGGAGGGGTGGTTGTGCACCAGGATCACGGCGGTCGCGGACAATTCGAGTGCCCGCTTGATCACCTCGCGCGGATAGACCGGCGTGTGGTCAACCGTGCCGGTCTGCTGCACCTCGTCTGCGATCAGCTGGTTGCGCTTGTCTAGAAAGAGAATGCGAAACTGCTCCTTGTCGGCGAAAGCCATGTTGGTGCGGCAATAGTCGATCACCTCATTCCATGAGGATAGCAGCGCGCGCTGCTGAAGCTCGCCTTTGGCGATCCGGTGCGCGGCCGCAGCGATCAGCTTGAATTCCGTGATGGTCGCTTCGCCAACACCCTTGATTTCGCGCAGGCGCGTCTCGGGGGCATGGATGGCTTCGGCGAACGAGCCGAAGGCCTTGATCAGGATCTTGGCCAGCGGCTTGACGTCGCCGCGCGGGATGACGCGGAACAGCACCATTTCGAGCAGTTCGTAATCGCTGAGCGCGCCGGCTCCCGCCTGGCGAAAGCGTTCGCGCAGGCGTTCCCGATGGCCGTGGTAATGCGGCGGCTCCTCGCGCGCCTTTTGGTTAATCGGATTGTCCGTCTCGCTGCCCATCGGCTCAATGTGCCGAGGTAATCAGGTTTTGCAACCGGGAAGTACGGCCATGCCCAAGGGCAGCCCACGCAGCTGTGCTTTGAACAGAGAGTAACTGATCCCTATATATCGCTGCACTCGCCGACCTTTTTGGCAAATTAGAGAACGGATGCTCCCAAAATAGAGCATCCCAAAACAAGGAAAAGACGTGACAACGATCGCCTCCGATCTTCCCGACCGCTCGCCCTCGATCTCGGGTGGAATCACTTTCCTGCTCGCGCTGTCCTGCGGCCTGATCGTCGCCAATATCTATTACGCGCAGCCGCTGGTTGGCCCGATCGCGGCCGAACTAGGCCTGTCGCCGAAGGCCGCGGGCCTTGTCATGACCATGACCCAGCTCGGTTATGGCGTTGGGCTGTTCTTGATCGTGCCGCTCGGCGACCTGATCGAGAACCGCCGGCTGATCGTATCCGTGCTTGCGCTTGGCGCGATCGCACTGGCCACCGCTTCCTACTCGACGCATCCCATTCCGTTCTTTGCCGCGGCGTTGTGCGTCGGTCTCGGATCGGTCGCCGTGCAGATTCTCGTGCCCTATGCCGGTCACCTCGCGCCCGAGCGGATTCGGGGCCGCGTGATCGGCAATGTCATGACGGGGTTGATGCTGGGCATCATGCTGGCGCGGCCGCTGTCGAGTTTCATCGCTTCCGTCTCGTCGTGGCACGCGGTCTATGCCATGTCGGCCGGGACGATGGTGCTGCTGGCGCTGTTGCTGCGCCAGACCTTGCCGGTGCGGAAGCCGCAGGTGCGCCTCGGCTACGGCGCCTTGCTCGCATCGATGCTGCATCTGGCACGGAACACACCGGTATTGCGACGCCGCGCGCTCTATCAGGCCAGCCTGTTCGGGGTATTCAACCTGTTCTGGACCACGGTGCCGCTGGTGCTGGCCGGCCCCGCCTTTCATCTGTCGCAGACCGGGATCGCCGTTTTTGCACTTGTCGGCGCTGCCGGCGCCGTCTCGGCGCCGCTCGCGGGCCGCGTCGCCGATCGGGGCTGGACGCGGCCGGCAACGGCGGTTGGCATGCTGCTGACGTCAGGCGGTTTTGCCCTGACGTTGCTCGCCGCTCCCGGTTCGCCGCTTTCGTTGGCCGCCTTCGTCGCCGCCGCGATCGCGATCGACTTCGGCGTGCAGGGCAACGTCGTGCTCGGCTACCGCGCGCTATTCATGCTCGGCGCGGAGCACCGCAGCCGGTTGAACGGCCTCTACATGACGACGTTCTTCCTGGCGGGCGCGGCAGGTTCGGCTGTCGGCACCTGGGCCTATGCCCACGGCGGCTGGACGCTGGCGGCTATGATCGGAGGCTCGTTTCCGATGCTCGCGCTGATCTATCTCGCAACGGAATGAGAGAGGATCACGTCAGGCCAGCGCCGGCGGCTTCTCCTGGTGACGCTCCGACAGTGTGAAGATCTCAAAGCCGGTCGCCGTCACGCCGACCGAGTGCTCGAACTGGGCCGACAGCGAGCGGTCCCGCGTCACCGCTGTCCAGCCGTCGGACAGGATCTTCACATGCGGCTTGCCGAGATTGATCATCGGTTCGATGGTGAAGAACATGCCGGGCTTCAGCGGCACGCCTTCGCCCGGCCGGCCGACGTGAATGATATTCGGCTCGTCGTGGAACAGCCGGCCGAGACCGTGGCCGCAGAAATCGCGTACCACGCTCATGCCCTGCGGCTCGACGAAGCTCTGGATCGCGTGGCCGATATCGCCGGTGGTGGCGCCCGGCTTCACGGCGGCAATGCCGCGCATCATGGCCTCATAGGTCACCTCAATCAGCCGCTCGGCCTTTCGCGCGATCGGCGCAATCGCATACATCCGGCTGGAATCGCCGTACCAGCCGTCGACGATGAAGGTGACGTCGATATTGACGATGTCGCCTTCCTTCAGCGCCCGGTCGCCGGGCATGCCGTGGCACACCACGTGGTTGATCGAGGTGCAGGTCGAATAACGGTAGCCCCGATACATCAGCGTCGCCGGAAAGGCGCCATGGCTGAAGGCAAACTCGCGCACGAAATCGTCGATTTTCGAGGTCGGCATGCCAGTCTTGACGATGTCGGTCAGCTCGTCGAGGCACTTTGCCACCAGCGCGCCGGCCTTGCGCATGCCGGCAAAAGAGCTCGCACCGTGTAGCTTGATCTGCCCGGTTTTACGCAGGGACGTGTCGGAGGCCTCAACATAACTCATCGGCGGATCGTGTCTCGGTGGGAAGGTGGGTTGAACGGTCTAATTTAATGATTGGCGCTCGCGACGCAAGCGATCAGGGGGACGGAACTGAGGTCAATTGGAGACCTCGACCGTCGTACCGACCGGCAGCGCCCCGCCACGAACACGGAGTTCGCGCACCGGGTAGGGCACCCGGATGCCCTCGCGCTTGAACGTGTCCCACAGCGACAGCATGACGTCGCTCTTCACGTTATCCATGCCGTCGGGGTCGGCGATCCAGAAGGTCAGCGAGAACTTCATGCCGGCCTCGGCGAATTCGGTCAGGATGCAGTTCGGCGTCCGGGACTTGATGGCGCGGGGCGCTGAGCCGGCGATTTCGGCCGCCAGCCGGCAAACCTGCCGCGGATCGGATTCGTAGTTCGTGCCGAAATTCACCTTCACCAGCGTATTTTTGTCGGTATAGGTCCAGTTGGTAACCTTTTGCGTCACCAGATCCTCGTTCGGGATCAGGAATTCGCGGCCGTCGCCGGCGGCGACAGAAATGTAGCGAGTCTTCATCGCGCTGATGCGGCCGGAACTGTCACCGATGGTGACGAGGTCGCCGGGTTTGACCGACTTGTCCGCGAGCAGGATGATGCCGCTGATGAAGTTGGCGACGATCTTCTGCAGGCCGATGCCGATGCCGACACCGACCGCGCCCGAAAACACCGCCAGCGCCGACAGGTTGATTCCGACCGCACTGAGCGCCACCGCGACCGCGATGATCAGCAGCCCGATCCGGATCATCTTCACCAGCAGCACCTGGATCGACGGCGTCAGGTCGGTCGACTGGTTGATCCGGTTTTCGACAAAGTTGCTGGCGACATTGGTGAGCCAGAGCGCGGCGATCAAAAGCAGCCCGAGCTTGATGACGACCAGCGGCGTCAGCCGCAATCCACCCAAAACGATCGACACCGAATCCAGTGCATCGACCGCTGGATCGAGTTGGTTGATCACGCTGAGCGCTGCGATCACCCATGCCGACACCGATATCAGTTTGACCAGGAACGCGTTGCGGATAACCGAAGTGACAAGCCGGATGATCAGCCAGGCGAGCGCGAGCTTGGCCGCGACCACCAGCATGTAGCTGCGGCTCGGCCAGGTCGAATGGTACATCGCGATGCGCGCGGCAATGACCAGAACCGCAAAGACGATGGTGGAGAAGCTTTCCACCAGCACATGGGCGAGGCGCCGCAGCGGAAGTGGCCAGCGATTGGCGAGCGAGTCGGTATTGACGCGCGCCTGAAGCGCGGCATTGGCCGCCAATGCGATCCCGGCTGCGGTCAGGATCAGGCCGAATTGCAGATAGAAAAAGGGCGAGGAAATCTCAGCGCCAACGGAGCGCGCCACCATTCGCAGGTAGTCGATGATGTCGTTTAAATCCATCGTCAAAATCTCGGTTCGGGGCGATCGCTATGGGGGACTTGATTCGAGTGTGGGCGAGATTTTCACATAACAGGGCTTTTGGCGCTATCGCGGCGACGTCCATAAGGCGCGATTGCGCCCGCTAGCCGCACCACGGCAGAAATGGGTTGGCGTCGAAGTGTGGCGACGATAAGGATGCTATCGCAAGGATTTACATAAAACCCATGGCCTCTCTCGACTCGGTCAGCATAGCCATTCTGCTTGGTGCGGTGCTCGTGATGGCCGGCATCTTGTCGAGCCTGTTGGCGCTGCGTTTCGGTGCGCCGCTGCTGCTGGTCTTTCTTCTGATCGGCGTCATGGCGGGAGAATCCGGCCCCGGCAAGCTCCAGTTCGACGATCTGCGCACCACTTATCTGGTGGGGTCGGTGGCGCTGGCGCTGATCCTGTTCGACGGCGGCCTGCGAACGCGTTTCCAGAACATCAGCGCCGTGATTGCGCCGTCGATGGTGCTTGCGACCGCCGGCGTGTTGCTGACCGCGCTGATCACCGCGCCGGTCGCCAAATATGCGCTCGATCTGAACTGGACCGAAGCGTTGCTGGTCGGCGCCGTGGTGGCCTCGACCGATGCGGCGGCGGTGTTTCTGCTGGTGCATGCGCAAGGGTTGCGGCTGCGTCCGCGCGTCGGTGCGACGCTGGAAGCCGAATCCGGCACCAACGATCCGTTTGCGGTGTTTCTCACACTGATGCTGGTCGAACTGATTTCCATCGGCGGCAGTTCGTTCACCCATGTGGCAGTCGAACTCGGCCGTGAGGCGGTGCTGGGAGCGGTCGCCGGCATTGTCGGCGGCAGGGTCGTGGTATTTTCGCTTAACCGCGTCGCGCTGCCGCAGGGCCTGCACGCGCCGTTCGTACTCACCGCCGCGCTTGTGATATTCGGCGCCGCGCAGATCGCGCATGGCTCGGGATTTCTCGCGGTCTATCTCGCCGGCATCATCATCGGCAACCAGCCGACGCGGGCGCATAATGCCGTGGTGACGTTCCTGGATGCCGCGACCTGGCTCGCGCAGATCGTGATGTTCGTGTTGCTCGGGCTTCTCGCCTCGCCGCAGCGTCTGGTGGGAAGCATTGGACCGGCGGTGATTGTCGCTTTGGTCCTGATGCTGGTGGCGCGCCCGCTCGCGGTATTTATTTGTCTGGCGCCGTTTCGCTTCAACTGGCGGGAGAAGATTTTCATTGCCTGGACCGGCTTGCGCGGTGCGGTCGCGATCTTCCTGGCCTCGATTCCGATGCTGGTCGGCTTGTCGAAGGCTTACCTGTATTTTGACGTCGCGTTCGTCATCGTCGTCATTTCACTTCTGTTGCAGGGATGGACGCTGGCAGCGGCGGCGCGACGGCTGCATGTCGCGTTGCCGCGTGCCGATCGCGGCCCGCGGCGGGTCGAACTCGACCTGCCGGGGCAGCTTGAGCAGCAACTGGTCGGCTATTCCGTGCGGCCGAAAAGCCTGTTCTTCCGGCGCGGCCTGACCCCGTCCTGGTCGAAGCCGACGCTGGTGATACGCGACGAGCACATTCTTTCACCCGTGGAGGCCGATCCGGTTCGTCCAGGCGATTATATCTATCTGCTGGCGCCGCCGGAGAAGGCCGAGTCGCTCGACCGCTTCTTCGTCGATATGCCGCCAAGTTCGGCACCCGACCCGCATTTGCTCGGAGATTTCACGGTGTCCGGCGAGCACACGCTCGGTGAACTGGCCGAGGTCTATGGTGTCACGGTCGGCGCCGATCAGGCGGGCCAGACGCTCGCGGATTATTTCGATATCCACCTTGACCATGCGCCGAAGGAGGGAGCGACGCTCGATCTCGACACCATCGTGCTGGTGGCGCGCAGCATCAGCGGCGGGAGGGTGAATATCATCGGTCTTCGTCTGCCCGAAGATCCGGAAGACCTGCCGCAGGCCACAAGGCTCGATTCCCTGAAAGAGAAGCTTGCCAGCCTCTGGTCGTCGGTGGCGGGGGTTTGAAAATAAAATGGCGCGGACCGCATCCGGCCCACGCCATCGATCGATTCAAAGTCTGTTGGTATCAGTAGCCGCAGGAACCGCAGCGCGGCATGACCGGGGCGTAATAGGTTCGGGCAGGGGCAACCATCTCGACGCGCTCGCGGACGGCGTATTGCGGCGCGAGGCGCTCGTACTGAACGCCCTCGGGGGCGACCATCACCGTCTGCGGCACCATCACGGTGCGGTACTGCGCGGGCGTGCGGTGCGCGATGACGCGGCCGGGCTCGACCATCACAGTTTCCTGCACGGTGCGGTATTGTGGCGGAATGACTTGCGGCTGATAGCAGGTGCCACAGGGCTGCGGCGGGGCGTAGCAGCCATAACATCCTGCGGAAGCAGTGGTCGGAAGGGCGACGACGGAAAGGGCTGAAACAATCAATGCGGCATGAACGCGAGACATTTTTATGGCTGCCTTTGGGTTTGCGATGTCATCAGCAATAGGCTCGCGATGTCAGGCGTCAACGACCGTCGCGCGTTTACCTTTACGGAGATCATTAATGGAAGATGCGGCGCTTGCGGCGAAGTGTCCGCAACTCGATCGGCGCTACGTGGGTACGTTCGCGGTTGGCAATACCTCGGCGCCGCCAAACGCCGTGACGCGGCCTCGCTTGATGATCGCGATTTGTGTTGCCAGCTTCCGCATCTCGGAGGGATCGTGGCTGACATAGACCATCGGGATGCCGGCTTCGTCGCGCAGGCGAACGAGATAGGGCAGGATTTCTTCCTTGCGCTCCTCATCGAGCGATCCCAGCGGTTCATCCATGAGCAGCAGTCGCGGTTGCGACAACAGCGCCCGCCCGAGCGCGACGCGTTGGCGCTCGCCGCCGGATAATTTTCCGGGACGGCGATCCAGCAAATCACCGATGTCCAGAAGCTCGGTGACGCGCCGCCATTGCGCGCCATCTTCGGCGAGGCGGTTCATGCGCCGCCCGTAGTCGAGGTTTTCGCGTACATCGAGATGTGGAAACAGCCGCGCGTCCTGGAAGACGTAGCCGATGCGGCGGCGGTAAACGGCGACGTGTGTTCGCGCGGACGTGTCATCCAGTGTCTCGCCGTCGATGGCGATGATACCACGGTCGGGCCGCAGCAGGCCCGCGATCATATTGATCAGCGACGTCTTGCCGGCACCGGAGGTGCCGAACAACCCGGTGACGCGGCCTTCGCTGGCAAAGGCAGCTTCGACGGTAAATTCACCCAGTCGCTTGGAGACTTCGACCCGCAGCATCGTCAACTCCCGTGCAGGCGCAGCAACGCGCGCCGGGAAAACCATTCCGAAGCAACAAGGGCTGCCGTCGAGATCAAAACCGATATCACCACAAGCCGCAGCGCCGCCGTATCGCCATCCGGGGTCTGAATCAGCGAATAGATCGCAGACGAAATGGTTTGGGTTTCACCGGGAATATTCGACACAAACGTAATGGTCGCACCGAATTCACCGAGCGCCTTGGCAAATCCGAGCACCATTCCGGCTAGCACACCCGATAGCGCCAGCGGCAAGGTCACCGTCAGGAACACTTGCCACGGCGCGGCGCCCAGCGTCGCGGCGGCCTGTTCCAGCCGCCGGTCCACGGCCTCGATCGAGAGACGGATCGGCCGTACCAGCAGCGGGAACGACATGATTCCACAGGCAAGCGCCGCTCCGGTCCAGCGAAACGCAAAGACGAGGCCGAGATGTTCGGCAAGCCACGCCCCGACCGCGCCGCGGCGGCCGAAGGTGAGAAGCAGGAGATAGCCGGTGACGACAGGCGGCAGCACCAGCGGCAGGTGAATCGCCGCGTCGAGCAGGGCCTTGCCCCAGAACTCACGGCGCGCCAACAGCCACGCTACCGCGATGGCGAGCGGCGTCGCCACCAGCGTGGCGACAGTCGCGACCCGCAGCGAAAGCAGGATCGCGGTCCATTCCGTGGGTGAAATGTCGAACACGCGGATTAAAAAGTGCTCAGGACGAGGGGCGGATCAGGAAAGTAAATCCGTATTTTTCAAAAATGGTCTTCGCGGCTTGCGAATGCAAAAAAGCAAGATAGCCGGCGGCGCCTGCGCCGGCGGTCGTGGTCGCGGCAACCGGATAGATGATGGGAGGATGGGAATCGGCCGGGAATGTGCCGACGATCTTCACTTCCGGCTCGACCTTGGCATCGGTGGCATAGACGATGCCGAGCACCGCCTCGCCGCGCGCCACCAGCGTCAGCGCCGCGCGCACGCTTTCGGCCATCGCGAATTTCGGCGCGGCCGCTTCCCACGCGCCGAGCTTTTCCAGCGCGGCTTTGGCATATTTGCCGACCGGGACCGAGTTCACATCGCCGGTAGCAATCCGGCCACTACCGGCGAGCTTGGCCAGATCGAAGCCCTGACCGATGGTCACGTTGCCGATGGAAGAGTCCTTCGGCGCGATCAGGACGATACTGTTGCCGAGCAGGTTGGTTCGCGTTTCCGTGTTGATGGTTTTTTGCTTGGCCGCATAGTCCATCCAGTCGGTATCGGCTGAAAGAAAAATATCGGCCGGAGCGCCCTGGTCGATCTGCTTGGCCAGCACGGAGCTTGCCGCGTAGCTTGCAACGACCTTGACGCCGGCCTTGGCGGTGTAAGCGGCGTCGACGTCGTCGAGCGCGTTCTTCATCGAGGCCGCGGCAAATATGGTCAGGGCTTTTTCCTCGGCGAAGGCCGCCGGAGAGGAAAGGCCGCCCACGATCGCGAGGGCGAAAAGAAGTTTGACAAGCCGGTCCATGGCAGCGCTCCGCGCCCGAATGCTGGCCGCCACACGGCGTTCGACATCAGGCCTTGGTCAATCCTGAGATGCGACAAAGCGAAAGCGCCGTTCCGCTGCTCCCGCCGGCTTACGGCCGATGGGAACTTCGCTAAAACAATAACAGGCGGATGGATCAGATCAAAGTGCCCAAATGCCGCCTCTGCCGAGGCGGCAGGCCGCTCATTCCGACGGTTGGATCACGATCGAGAGCGAATTCTCCCTGGCGCCGCTGATCTGAAGCACGAAGGGAGCTGCCGAAAGGTCGAGCTTCACGGTTTTGCGAATGCCTTCGCAATCCGTGGCGCCGCTAAACGCCGTCGGCTTCAAGAAATGACCGTCCTGCACCAAATCGATCCATGCGCCATTGGAAAGGCTGATCGTGTAACTGCCGGCCTTGGGCACGCCTGAGAATTTCGCGAAGCCGGCAAAGGTGCCATCCTTCGGCGCGCGCTCCGGCGGCGTCGGCAATTTGGCGTCGGCCGGCGCAACCAGGGCAATCGTCACCGCGGTTGCCGGCAACGCGGCAAGTTCGCTGCCGGAATTGAGTTTCGTGCGATCCGGCGCGGTCAGCGCGGCGCGGGCGTGGTCGATATTCCATTTGAACTTGTCGCAGCCGCTCGGCTCTTCCGCCGCAAACGCGGGGGCGGCTGCAAGCAAGGTCAGGGCAACGAAGAGGGATTTACGCATCAATCCACCGCAATCATGACGTCAGAAGCCTTCACCACCACGGTCACATGACCCTTGGCCTTGATGCCAAGTTCATCGACCGCCTCATTGGTGATCGACGAGGTGATAATCTGCCCGTTGCCGATATCGACCCGAATGTGGGAGGTGGTCGCACCTTTCTTGACTTCGAGAACGGTGCCTTTGATCTGGTTGCGTGCGCTAATTCGCATGATGGTCTCCACACTATCGGGCCGCGCTCGATCCGCCGCGGGCGTGACGGTCTTCTGGTCGAACAGAAGATGGGATTGTCGTCCCGGTTAGGCCGCCATGCTTACGGCATCGACGGCTGAAAAACCTTAGCGCATTCAAGCTACGGGCGATAGCTTTGCCAAGCAAATGTTACTGCTTGGCGTTCGGTGCAGCCAGAACCTGACGGCACTCCGCCGGCAGTTGCGCCAGCGTCAGGCTGGGCTTTGGCTTTTCCGGTTCAGGTGACGGTTTGGGATGGATCACCTCATCCTTGAACCAGTAAGCGAGATCGGCTGCGCTGCAGGCCTCGCCCTCCGTGGGTTCGGGCTGGCTCTCGCAGGTAGTGCTGCCGGCCGGGCATTTGATGCGGATGTGGAAGTGATAGTCGTGGCCATACATCGGCCGGATCTTGGCGAGCCAGCTTCGATCGCCCTTGGCTTCACGGCAAAGCGCTTTCTTGATGGCGGCATTGACGAAGATGCGCTGGACACTCGGCTCCTGCGCGGCGTCGCGGATCACCGTCAGATGTTGCGGCGTCCATGTGTTCGGATCGATGTCGAGCCGGTCGGATCGCACCATCATCACCGCAGACATTTCCTCGCGCTCGTTGCGCGACAAAGTGTGGTTCGGCATCGGCGTCAGCCACACATCGGCATCGAGGCCGATCTGATGGCTGGCATGGCCGGTAAACATCGGGCCGCCGCGCGGCTGCGACATGTCGCCGACCAGGATGCCCGGCCAGCCGGCGTCCTTATGCACCTTCGCCGATAGCCGCTCCAGCAACGCGACGATCTCTGGATGCGCCCAATTGCGATTACGCGACAGCCGCATCACCTGCCAGGTCGGACCATTGATCGGCAAAGGTTGCGCACCGGCAATGCAGCCCTTGGAATAGAAGCCGATCACCCGCGTCGGCATCGCCGCCGGCAGGACCTTGCGCCCGAACAACTCCTTGGCGGCGAGCTTGGGATCGTTCGGATTGGTGAGCGACGGCAACGGCTTCGGATCGACACTGCCTTTGTCCTGCGCCAGCGCAATGGAGCTGCTGACAGCGAAGGCGAGGGCCAGAAATGTTGGGATAAAAAGCGGGCGCCGATTCATGGACGCACTCTAGCTGAGGTATCGGCGGCGGGGAATTCACCAATCAGAGAAAACGGACTAACTGCCGGCTCGCTTGCTCAGCGGCCCGGCAGGTGTTCGCGCATTCCGCTTGTTCAAATGATAAGTCAAAGCGAGCGCGATGCAGTGGCGCAGCGCCGCCTCGTCGATCCTGTCCTCGACGTTCAAAAGGATGCAGCGATTGCCGCCATAGCTCCATTGGTCGGGATAGAGTTCGCGGAAGGTGGCGACCAGATCGGTCTGGCAGTGGAAGTAGATCGCCACTTGTTTGCCGGCCACATGATCGATGCGGACAGTGCTGCCGCTTTTGGTTTCCGGCGTGAGGTAACTCGGCTGCCCCCACTTCAAGGCTTCCTCAATTCGGCCGACGCCCCTGGTTGCTTTCGCGGTCGCGAGGATCAGCCGGCGTAGCGCCAATAATTTTGCTTTCGCCGGTTGCGGATAGGCGGCGAATACCGCGTCGACGGTGATTCCCGATTTGGGTTTGCCAAGACTCTTCGGCTTGTTCTTCAATGTGCCGACCATATTGATTTCCCCGCCCTTCGGCAGGGCCGCTTCGTGGTGAAGACCGCGCTCGAAAGCGTATCTTAGGCAGCTTCGCGCAGACCGGCGAGGAAACTATCGACGCTTTTGAACAGTGCCGAGGCGTGCTGGCTGAGCTCGCCGGATGCCGAGAGGACGGTGGCGGCGAGCGCGCGCGATTGCTCGGCCGCCTGGCTTGCACCGGCCACATTGACCGCGACCTCGCTGGTGCCGGCGGCGACCTGCTGGACGCTTTGGGCGATCTCGCGCGTCGCCGTTCCCTGTTCTTCGACGGCGGAAGCGATCGTGGTGGCGATCCCGCTGATCTCGCGAATGGTATTGGTGATGCCGCCGATCGCGGTAACGCACTCCACGGTGGAGGCCTGGATCGCGGCGACCTGCCCGGCGATCTCTTCCGTGGCCTTGGCGGTTTGGCTCGCGAGTTCCTTGACTTCGGAGGCGACCACGGCAAAGCCCTTGCCGGCCTCACCGGCGCGCGCCGCCTCTATGGTCGCGTTCAGCGCCAGCAGGTTGGTCTGGCCGGCAATGGCGCTGATCAGACGAAGCACGTCGCCGATCTTCTCTCCGGAAGCGGCCAGCGCTCCGACCATCTCGTTGGTCTTCGCGGCCTTGCCGACCGCGGCATCGGCGACGTCGCTGGAATGAGTGACCTGCCGGCTGATCTCGGCCACGGAAGAGGCCAGTTCTTCGGTGGCGGCTGCGACCGTGTTGATGCTCGAGGAAGCTTCCTCGGACGCGGCGGCGGCGGCCGTGGCTTGCGCCGACGTGCCATTGACGCTTGCGGTGATTTCCGAGGCGACGCGCTGCATGTCTTCGGTTGCCCGCGCCACCGCGCTGACGAGGCTCTTGACGTCAGATTCGAAACGGTCGGCCATGCGCCGCTGCAGCGCGCTTTTCTCCGCCTCGCTCTGCTTCTTGGCCGCTTCCTGCTCTTCGCGCAGCAGCCGCGATTCGATCATGTTGCGGCGGAATACGTCGACGGCGCCGGCCATGGTGCCGAGTTCGTCCTTGCGATCGCCGCCGGGGATCTCGACGTCGGTATCGCCGCTCGAAAGGCGGTTCATGACGACGGTGATCGCTGCCAACGGACGCGACATCCCGCGGCCGAGCACAAGGGCCAGCAATGCGGCGGCGATCAGAATGGCGATGGTGCCGAAAATCAGCGTGCGTTGCGAACTGGTGGAGGCGGCTTCATACGCGGTGGTGTCCTTGATCAGTTCGATCACGGCGACCGGCTGGCCGGCATAGTTCTTGATTTGCCCGAGATAAAGCGCAACCGGGTGACCGCCCAGCGTGGTATCGCGGCGAAGCGCGCTGCCGTCAAA
>DATHPL010000235.1:0-1877 GCA_035483915.1 Bradyrhizobium sp. | reverse complement strand
GCCGCGCCATGCGCTCAGGTGTCGACCGCGCCGGGCAGCATCTCTATCCGACCTTTCCCTACGACCATTTCACCAACGTGAACGACGAGGATGACCGCGCGCTTTATGCGTTCCTGATGACGCGGCCTGCCGTTCGCGCCGCCGCTCCAGCCAACGACCTCGCGTTTCCGTTCAATCAGCGTTTCGCCGTTGCCGGCTGGAAGCTGCTTTTCTTGAAAGGCGGGACCTACAAGGTCGATAGCACGCAGAGTGCGGAGTGGAATAGAGGCGCTTATCTGGTTGACGGTTTGGCCCATTGCGGCGCGTGCCATACCCCGCGTAACGCGCTCGGCGCGGAAAAGGCGAGCGCGTCATTTTCCGGAGGCGACGTCGACAATTGGCACGCTTACGCGATCAATGCGCAATCGCGTTCGCCGCTGCCCTGGACGACTGACGCGCTGTTTCACTATCTGCGCCAGGGTTGGGATCCCGATCACGGTGTCGCGCGCGGACCGATGGCGGAAGTGACCGCCAATCTCTCGTCGGTGCCGGAGAATGACGTTCGCGCGATCGCTCTTTACATGGGGAGCGTATTCGGGCCTCCGACGCAGGATCACCTCGATCAGGCCGAGGCTACACGAGCGGACATCAAGTCGCTTCAAGCTCAGCCTGTCTCTGTTCAGCCTGCCTCGGCCGATAATCCAGGCGCGTTGGTCTATCAGGCCGCCTGCGCGACCTGCCATGAATCCGGCCGGCCGTTGCCCTATAGCGGAATCAACCTTCGCCTTAGCACGGCTCTCAGCGCGCCGGACCCGCGCAACGCCGCTAATGTCATTCTGTCGGGCATTCGTCCCGTCGGCGGGGAACGAAGCCCCATCATGCCGGGTTTTGCCAACAGCATGACGGATGATCAGATTGCTGCCGTGCTGAATTATCTCCGCGGCCGCTTTAGCGCCCAGCCAACCTGGAGCGGTGTCGAACAGATCGTTCGGGATGCAAGGCATAGCGAAACCGTATCTCTCCAGACCGCGCCGGCGCCTGAAAGTGTTGCCGGCGGTTCCATGCAGCGAGACAAGCCATGACGACATTGAAGGTCAACGGTCACGATCACGAGATCGACGCCGATCCCGATACACCGCTGCTCTATGTGCTGCGCGATGAACTCAAGCTCAATGCCGCCAAATTCGGCTGCGGTCTTGGCCAATGCGGCGCATGCACGGTGATTGTCGACGGCAAGGCCGTATTGTCCTGCGTCACGCCACTGCTCCTGCTGAAGGGTAAGGAAGTGACGACGCTGGAAGGTTTGGGCACGGTCGAAAAGCCCGCGCCGATTCAGCGCGCCTTCATCGAAGAGCAGGCGGCGCAATGCGGCTATTGCATCGCCGGAATGATGATGCGGGCGCAGGCGCTGCTGCAGCGGACCCCGAAACCGACCGACGCACAGATTCGCAGCGAGTTGCAGACCAATCTTTGTCGTTGCGGGACCCACATGCGTGTTCTTCGCGCCGTGCATCGCGCCGCGCATCTGATGGATACCGCTGAATTGACGACGAACGGGAGCGCGCAATGAACGGTCCCGTGAATCTCGATCGCCGTCAGGTACTGGCCGGTGGCGGCGCGCTGGTCGTCAGCTTCTCGCTGTCGGATGCTTTCGCGCAGGAACATGCCGCAGCGGGCGCTCCAAAGCCGCCCGGCAGCCTCGCGACCTCTCCTTACCTCGATGCGTGGATTCGCATCGACGCGGATGGCATCACGGCTTTCACTGGCAAGGCCGAGCTCGGCCAGGGCTTCAAGACCGCGTTCCAGCAAATCGCCGCAGAAGAACTCGATGTTCCCTTCGAGGCGATCAAGGTCGTGACCGCCGATACCGGCCGCACCGCCAACGAAGGCTACACGGC
>DATHPL010000234.1:0-6443 GCA_035483915.1 Bradyrhizobium sp. | reverse complement strand
ACCACCCCTAACGTGCCGACGCCCGCCGCCGCCAGATACATCAGCGCCGGAGCGCCGAGGCCGCCCGCGCCGATCACCAGCACGGACGCCTCCTTCAAGGCCGCCTGGCCGGGCCCGCCAACTTCACGCAGCACGATGTGGCGGGCATAGCGTTCGAGTTCTTCAGAACTCAGCATGTTGCAAACTTGTCCCTTGCTCGGACCATTATTGACTGAACCGCCCGGCCGTTGGTTTCGACCCAACAGATGTGCTTAATTGAGGTTTCGTCAATGGATTTGAGAACTGTCATGAGATCGATGCTCGTCGCAACATTGATATTCGTGGCTACCATGACCTCCGCGCAGGCCCAGGTGACGCCGCCAGCCGCAGCCGGCGCTAAATCGAAGCAGGCAGCAACCGTCCCGGCCCGTCCCGCGCTGCAATCTCCGGCCGATACCGCCAACGCGATGGGTCAGGGCGAACGTCTGGCGATCCAGTCCGACCTTGCCTGGGTCGGGCAATATAACGGCGCCATATCCGGCGACGTCAGCGAGCGGATGGTCGAGGCGATCAAGGAATATCAGAAGGCCGGCGGTGGTAAACCAACCGGCGTACTCAATCCGAAAGAGCGCAGCGTTTTGGCGGAGACCGGGCGGCGGCGGCGGGAAAATGCCGGATGGAAGATCGTCACCGATGCGCCGACCGGCGCGCAGCTCGGCATTCCCACAAAGCTCGTGCCGCAGCAGACATCCGACGCCAACGGCACCAAATGGAGTTCACCGACCGGCACCATCCAGGTGTTGCTGACGCGCCGCAAGGAAGCGAATCCGGCGACGGCAAAACTCGCCGAGCGGGAGAAGAAAGAGCCGGCGGGGCGCACCGTTGACTACACCGTGGTCAAGCCGGAGTTCTTCGTGCTGTCGGGTTTGCAAGGCCTGAAGAAGTTCTATGTCCGCGGCACCTTCAAGGGCGACGAAGTCCGCATCCTCACCATTCTCTACGATCAGGCGACCGAGAACACGGTCGAGCCGGTGGTGATCGCGATGTCGAGCGCGTTCAATCCATTCCCGGTCGCCACCGCGCCGCCGCCGCGCAAGACCGTCGAATACGGCACCGGCGTGGTGGTGACCGAGGACGGCGCGATCGTGACCGACCGCCAGATCACCGACGAATGCCTCGCGATCACAGTTCCTCCGTTCGGCAACGCCGACCGCATCGCCGAGGACAAGGAGCATGATCTGGCGCTGTTGCACGTCTACGGCACGCGCGGACTAACGCCGCTCAGCCTTGCCTCAACTCAGGCCGACAAAGCGGGTGTCGAATTGATCGGCATTTCCGACCCGCAAAGTCAGGCCGGCGGTCGCGCCGCAACCGCGGTCAAGGCGGCGACGACACCGGTGGCCGGCGGCAGCGATCTCGCGCTTTCACCGGCGCCCATGGTCGGCTTTTCCGGCGCCGCGGCGCGCGATGACGGCGGCAAGTTCACCGGCATTGCGTTGTTGAAGCCGGCGCTTGTCGCGGGAGTGTCGAACACGGCGCCGGCGGCCCAAGCGGTGTTGGTGCCGGCCGACACCGTGCGCGAATTCCTCAAAGCCAACGGCGTGAATACGGCAGGCGGATCGGCGGACGCGAAGGCTTCGGTGGTTCGGGTGATCTGCGTACGTAAATAACGGAACTCGCCCGCTTGAGCGCCACACTCATTAACGATTGGCGGCACTCCGTCATTCGACTGATACGGCTGGCAACACAAATGTGTCATACTGCCACTCGATATAGGGCGCGCTGATTCGGTTCCGCTATCCCGCGTTGCGAATCCAGCGATTCGCCGGGAGCGTCCTGAACCGGAGGCGTTCAGCGGCCAGAACCCGATGCACCTTCAGTTTGGCATATCGGCGGGGCGACCCGTAAGAGAACGGGTTGACGAATGCACACAATTGTTTTGGCCACACAAAAGGGCGGCAGCGGCAAGAGCACATTGGCCATCGGCCTTGCGCTTGCAGCCAAGAATGCCGGGCACAAGGTGCGGCTGATCGACACTGATCCGCAAGGCACGCTGTCGAACTGGCAGGCCAGGCGCGGCATCGCCGAGCCGATGGTCGAGGCCATGTACAACGTCGGCCGCTTCGAGACTCGGCTAGAGCAACTGACACGCGGCGGCATCACTGTAACCGTTGTCGACACGGCAAGCGGTGTCAGCGCCACGACCGCGGCCGCGATCCGTTGTGCCGACCTGTGCTTCATCCCGGCGCGGCCCAGTGTCACCGACATCGAGTCGTGTGCAGCGACGCTTAAGGCTGTTCGTGCCTGGCGAAGACCCTTCGCCTTCGTACTCAACCAGACGCCGGTCCGCGGCCGCCGCATCGACGAGGCGGCGCAAGCCCTGGGTGGCGACGCGGCGCGCGATATGAGCGATGTGCTGGCACGGCCCTTTATCGCGATGCGCAATGACCACCAGGATGCGCTTGCCCTCGGTCTTGCGGTCAGCGAATACGCGCCCGCGGGCAAGTCTGCCGAAGAGATCGCACAGCTCTGGCGATGGGCCGAAGCCCGGCTCAATGGTGGTCCGCTGAAATTCGCCGCGCCAGAAGCGGCGAACGTTCCCGCTCTCCATCCAAACCCGGCGCAAAGAGTCGAATCCGCAACAGCGCAATCGCCTGGTGGGGACGAGGCTCTCACCCCCTGGGACGCGTGCCTCTAAATTCTATTTCTGACATTTCGGACACCAGAAGGTCGAGCGCCCGTTCTGGGTGAACCGCCGAACGATTCCGCCGCAGCCTTTGCTTTGGCATTTTTCGCCCTCGCGGTCGTAAACCTGGAACGAGTGCTGGAAATAGCCGAGTTCGCCGCTGGTCTGGCGATGGTCGCGAAGCGACGAGCCGCCGGCCTTGATCGCCTGATTAAGCACGTCGTGAATCGCCTCTACCAGGCGTCGGGCGTAATCGGTGGTCTCGCCCTTTTTTGTCGCAAGCGTTGCCGCCAACCGTCGCGGCGACAGATGCGCACGAAACAGCGCCTCGCAGACATAGATGTTGCCGAGGCCCGCGACCACGCGCTGGTCGAGCAGCGCAGCCTTCAGACTGGTTTTCTTGTTGGCGCATGAGCGCGCCAGCATGTCGGCGTCGAATTCATTGCCGAGCGGTTCGGGACCGAGGCCCTTCAAGAGGGGCTCCTCCTCGATCGCCCGGCGTCCAATGATTTTCATATAACCGAACCGGCGTGGATCATTGAACACGATCGCCGCACCCGACGACATGTGAAACACCACGTGATCGTGGGCGCGATCTTCACTGCGGGGATGGTGAAACCGGCCCGGAGTCGTGCCGTGGTCATCGTTAACGACGCGAAAAGAACCGGACATGCCGAGATGCATCAAGAGCACATCGCCGGAGGAAAGGTCGGCCATCAGATATTTGGCGCGCCGCCCGAGGCCGGTCACGGTTTGACCCTCCAGCCGCGCGACAAAATCCTTTTGAAACGGAAACCGCAGGTCCTTGCGCCGGACTTCGGCCTTCACGATTTTGGCACCTTCCATGGCGGGTTGCAGGCCGCGGCGAACGGTCTCGACTTCGGGTAATTCAGGCATAGGGCGTGTTCACCTTGAGATGGCGACGTGATAGCCCCATTGCCGCGGCCGCGCTATGGTCCGGGAATGGAGACAGTTGTGATGAACCAACCGGACGAAACCACGCATTTCGGCTTCAGGGACGTCCCCCTGGGAGACAAGCAGACGCTGGTCAATGACGTCTTTCACAGCGTGGCGCAGCGCTACGACCTCATGAACGACCTGATGTCGGTGGGGCTACATCGGGTCTGGAAAGACCTGATGATCAATGCGCTCAATCCGCCGCGCTCCGATACGCCGTTTTCCCTGCTCGACGTCGCCGGCGGCACGGGTGACATCGCTTTCCGCGCCGCGGCCGCCGGTGGCGCAGGCTTCAAGGCGACCGTGTGCGACATCAATTCCGACATGCTGGCGGTTGGCCGTGAACGGGCTATCGCGCGAAAGCTCGACGACCAGGTGTCGTTTGTCGAGGGCAATGCCGAGGAGCTTGCTTTCGCCGATACCACTTTCGATGCCTACACCATCGCCTTCGGCATCCGTAACGTGCCGCGGATTGATCGCGCACTTCGCGAGGCCTTCCGCGTGTTGCGGCCGGGCAGCCGCTTTTTGTGTCTTGAATTTTCGAGCGTCGACGTGCCCGGCCTCGACCGGATCTACGATCTGTTTTCGTTCAAGGTGATCCCGCCGCTTGGTCGTGCCGTAACCGGCGACGCCGAATCCTATCAATATCTCGTGGAATCGATCCGCCAATTTCCCAAGCCCCGCGCGTTTGCCGGGATGATTAGCCAGGCCGGCTTTTCCCGCGTGAGCTGGCAGAGTTTTTCGGGCGGCATCGTGGCATTGCATTCGGGCTGGCGTCTGTGATTTCGGCATTGTTTCACATCGCGCGGCTCGCCCGCGCCGCGTTCGTGTTTGCACGTGAGGGCGTCTTCGGATCGGTTGATCCTTCGCTGGTGCCGCCGCCCGGACAATTGGCGCTGCGACTCGCGCGAATCCTGGAACGGTCCGGCGTCAAGTCGGGACCGCGGCTGTCGCGGGCGCTGACCCGGCTCGGACCCGCTTATCTCAAGCTCGGGCAATTCCTCGCCACACGTCCCGACGTCGTCGGTGTCGTGCTGGCGCGCGACCTCGAAAGCCTGCAGGACCGTTTGCCGCCGTTTGCGCAAAGCGAGGCCGAGGCCGTGATCGCGACGTCGCTCGAACGCCCGATTACACAGGCGTTTGCGAACCTTGGTCCGGCGGTCGCCGCCGCTTCGATCGCACAGGTGCATCGCGGCCAAGTCGAATACAACGGAATCCGCCGCGCCGTGGCGGTGAAGGTGCTCAGGCCCGACGTGGCCTCGCGCTTCCGCCGCGATCTCACCGATTTCTTCTTCGTCGCGCATCAGGCCGAAATCTATTCGGCCGAAGCGCGGCGGCTGCGGCTGGTCGAAGTCATCAACACGATGTCGCGCTCGGTTGCGATGGAGATGGACCTGCGCCTCGAGGCGGCGGCGATGTCGGAGATGGCGGAAAACACCCGCGACGATCCCGACTTCCGCGTGCCGACGGTCGACTGGGATCGCACCGCCCACAATGTCCTGACCATGGAGTGGATCGACGGCATTGCGCTGTCCGATCACACCAAGCTCGAGCAATCCAAAGTCGACCTCGCGGATCTGGGCCGCAAGGTGATCCAGAGCTTTCTGCGCCATGCACTGCGCGACGGCTTTTTTCACGCCGACATGCATCCCGGTAATCTGTTTCTCGACGAAGCCGGCCGGCTGGTCGCCGTGGACTTCGGAATCATGGGCCGGTTGGGACCGAAAGAGCGGCGTTTTCTGGCCGAGATTCTGCTCGGCTTCATCACCCGCAACTACCGGCGCGTCGCCGAGGTGCATTTCGAAGCCGGCTACGTGCCGTCGCATCATTCGGTCGACAATTTCGCCCAAGCGATCCGTGCCATTGGCGAGCCAATCCACAACCGCACCGCCGAGGAAATCTCGATGGCTAGGCTGTTGACCTTGCTGCTCGAGGTCACCGGCCTGTTCGACATGCGCACCCGGCCCGAATTGATCCTGCTGCAAAAAACCATGGTGGTGGTGGAAGGGGTCGCGCGCGGCTTCGATCCCAAACTCGACATCTGGAAGGTCGCCGATCCCGTGGTCCGCGAATGGATCGAGCGAAATCTCGGCCCGGTCGGCCGCATCCAGGGCGCGATGGCTGGCGCCGGAGAACTAGGCCGCGTGGCCGCGAGCCTGCCATCGCTCGCAAGCCGGGCCGTGACCGTGATCGAGCAGCTGGAGACCATGACACGGGAAGGGCTAACGCTCTCGGAGGAGACCATCGCTGCGATGGGACGGACCGAGGGCCGCAAGAGCCGGTGGCGGGCGCTGGCACTCTGGATCATCGCCCTGACGTTTATTGGAATCCTGTTTGCGATCCGGCAATTGTGATTGCGTTGCAATCAATCCGCTGATAGCATTGCAATCACATCCTCCTCGGGAGAGTTGGCGATGGCCAGCCTGACCATTCGAAAACTGGACGATGCGGTTCGGGACGCCTTGCGGCTGCGGGCGGCACGCAGCGGCCGTTCGGTCGAGGACGAGGTTCGGGTAATCCTGCGCGAGGCCGCGCAGGAGGGCACCTCAGTCGCGCCTGGGACGGCCTCACGCGAACCGACCCCAAGCCTGGCATCGTTACATCGCACGGACGCCGGCCTTGTGCGCGTAACCCTGATCATTGGCGGCGGGATCGCGGCGTATAAGGCGCTCGACCTGATCCGCCGGCTGAAGGAGCGGCATATCCACGTTCGCTGCGTCCTCACCAAAGCCGCGCAGCATTTTGTCACGCCGCTCGCCGCGAGCGCCCTTTCCCACGAACGCTGCTACACGGATCTGTTCGATCCCGAGAGCGAGTTCGA
>DATHPL010000233.1:0-16095 GCA_035483915.1 Bradyrhizobium sp. | reverse complement strand
ATCGATTACAATATCGTCGAGGCGGTCGATCAGCCCTGGAAGTTTTTTGAAGGCGGCGTCGGTCCCTACTGGGGAATCCTGAATGCCGCGCGCGAGGCGAAATTCAACTGGACCGGCCCTATCGTCAACCCGGACTACTGGAAGCTTGCCACCATTGCGGTACTGGTCGGCATCCTGATGTCGCTGCCGATCCTTGGGCTGGCGCGGCCGACCGCGCTGCAGGCGCTGACGCTGGCGGCAGCGGCCAACGGCGTCGGCGCATGGACTGCGACCGTATTCGCCTATTGGACCGAGCATTATTTTGTTCTGGGCTCGGCCTTCGCCCTGACGCTCGGCCTGACCCTGCTGGTGCCGCTGGTGTTGATCGCAATGGCGCGGGTCGAGGAGATCGCGGCGATCGCCTTTGGCCGAAAGCCGCAACGTCTCATCGTCAAGGGTGCGCGGACCGTGCCGGCGACCATCGGCGGCGACGTGAGCTTTCCAAAAGTCTCGATCCACATCCCCGCTTATTTCGAGCCGCCGGAGATGCTTCAAGCAACGCTCGATGCGGTTGCCCGGCTCGATTATCCGAATTTCGAATGCGTCGTGATCATCAACAACACGCCCGACCCGGCGTTCTGGCAACCGATCCAGGATCACTGCCGCGCGCTCGGCGAGCGCTTCAAGTTCATCAACGCCGAGAAGGTTCAGGGTTTCAAGGCGGGCGCTTTGCGCATCGCCATGGAGCGCACGGCCGCGGACGCCGAGATCATCGGCATCATCGATGCGGATTATGTCGTGGGTCCGGACTGGCTGAAGGACCTGGTCCCGGTCTTCGCCGATCCGCGCGTCGGCCTCGTGCAGGCGCCGCAGGATCACCGCGACGGCGACCGTTCGCTGATGCACTACATCATGAACGGCGAATATGCGGGATTCTTCGATATCGGCATGGTTCAGCGCAACGAGGAGAACGCCATCATCGTGCACGGCACGATGTGCCTGATCCGCCGCGCGGCGATGGACATGGCGGGCGGATGGGCCGGCGACACGATTTGCGAGGATACCGATCTCGGCTTGAACATCATCGAGCACGGCTGGCTGACCCATTACACCAACTATCGTTACGGCCACGGCCTGCTGCCGGACACCTACGAGGCGTTCAAGAAACAGCGCCATCGCTGGGCCTATGGCGGCTTCCAGATCGTCAAGAAGCACTGGCGGCGCTTCCTGCCCGGCGCGAGCCGGCTGACGCCCGATCAGAAGCGCGAGTTTTCGCTCGGCTGGCTGAACTGGCTGGGAGCGGAAACGCTCGGCGTGGTCGTCGCGATCCTCAACCTGATCTGGGTGCCGATCGTCGCCTTTGCCGGCATCGCCATTCCCGACAAGATTCTGACGCTGCCGATCATCGCGGCCTTCGTGGTCACGCTGCTGCATTTCCTCGTCCTCTATCGCCTGCGGGTGCCGGTAAAATGGGGGCAGATGCTGGGGGCCATGATCGCCGCCATGTCCGTGCAGTGGACGGTGGCGCGGGCGGTGGCCAATGGGCTGATCACCGAACATCTGCCATTCGCGCGCACGTCCAAGGGCGGCCTGTCGCGGATGTCGATCGAGTTTCAGGCGTTTTGGGAAGCGGTGATCGGCGTGCTCCTGCTGATCGGCGCCGCCGTTCTTGTCGTCACCAACAACACCAACCAGGTTCGCGAAATCTATATTTTCGCCGGCGTGCTGGTTCTTGAAAGCCTGCCGTTTCTGTCGGCGGTGGCGATCGCCATTCTGGAAAGCTCCCGGATCAACTCGTTCAAGTTCTGGCACGACGCCGGCGTCCGCACCGCCGAGTTGATAGGCCTGCGGCCGGCGGCGCTGCCGGCGGTGACCGCCCCCTCCCAGCCGGTTGCGAGCGAAATCCGTTCTGAAGCGAGCTAACGGCTACGCGCACGGCGCGCCTGAACAGCGAAGCCGGCTCAGTTCAGATTTGAAACCAACAGACGAACGCGCGAAAGCTGAAGGTTCGGCAACTCAGCAATTTCGGGGCTGATGGCGGCAGCCTGCTTTGTTCTCGACTGATCGATGGAGGGGGAACGCTTGGCCGTGCCGGACCAAGTTATTATTCCGAGCAAAACGGTGATCGCCGTCCAAATGATGAATTTAAAGGCAGCAGTTTTATGTGTCATCGCGAAATCCTCGCTTTGACCTACCCCGGGCGAAAGATGCCACCTCCCGCTGAGTCGGGATATCATAAAACCAATAGCGCCCTTTAGTTCCTATCCCGCATTTATAATCGGATGCGTGATGCAGGCTCGCATTCCTATGCCCCGATGTGCATTTCCCGGGCAAAGGAGACAGAGCCATGGTGACGAAAAATCTCGCCCTTGCCGCATCGATAGCGATGTTGGTTGCAATCTCAGGACTTGCATCTGCAGGCGCGGCTGAATCGTACACTCGGGCTTGGGCCGCCGCGACCGGCCGCTCGAACCAGCAACTGCAACACGCCTTCAACGCCCCCTACCAGGCGACGCAGACCGTCGAGACCAATGCGCACCGTTATCATGGCGGACCGAAGTCGAACGATTAACGTCTTTGCCATGTCGGCAAACTGACATCCCGAGGTCAGCGCGCTGGCGCGTTCTATAGGTGGCGCCGGCCCGGCCCTGGCAAGCCCACGAACCCCGGACTAGCCAGCGGGCTTCGGTTGCCACTGTCCAAAACCGGCGTCGATCGATCGGAAAGGGCAACCGGCAGCGCCTAACAGCACATGCCAGAAGGCTGAGGCGATAGAAAAAAGGTGCGGCCAAAAGTGTCGCACCTTTGAACCTTTGTTCAGTTGGCTCATACCGAAAGGAGCTAGCTACAGCTTCTGTTGACTTGGCAGAACCATTGCAAGTGGTTGGCAGGGGCCGCCCGATTTTTGGATCCCGGGCGGTCCCACTCAAAGCGGACAAACCAGACGGGGCTGGCTGTCTGGATCCGCTCCGACTGAGTTAATACCAAAAACGGCAAAAATCGAATACCCGGCTCGAGGCGCGGCTGGTAGGCGTTAAGCGCATGAGCCGGAAACGCGCTGACGCTTCGGCCCGCCAGCGGACAAATCAAGAGCGCACCGGCGACTACTTTCTGGAGTCTCGGAGGCGCTATCGGTCGCCATTGTCAAAATTAGGTAATAGCGAGAGCGACCAGTCCAGTGCCAAGCATGACAACGCCGACAATGGTCAGAGCAAGGAAGCTGTAAGAAGCGAACTCTTCACGCATGGTACACCGCCTGTCGCGTGCCCCCGTCCGGATGGAACGATCGTGCCCTTGCACAGTCAAAGATTTATCTTCCACAAACCTCATTTCGATCGGGGTTGATGCTTTGATGCAACACCGGTTCGAACGACGCTCCGACGGCCAGGCCGTCAGCAATCGGTTTGCAGACACACGGCTTCAATTGAAGTTTGAAATTCGCTCTAAGTTATTGATTTCCTTGGTGAGCGCGCTGGGGATCGAACCCAGGACCCCGTGATTAAAAGTCACGTGCTCTACCATCTGAGCTACGCGCTCGCTCAAGGCCGCTGTGTAGGGGGCAGGCGTCTGCGGGTCAATAGCACGCGCTGATCGCGCCCCGATGGGATCGATCTTCGAATTCCCACAGGATTGCCCGTCCTATCCAAGACAGATCGCTGTCAGCGACGCGGCTCGGATGGAAACGGTGTATGGCGGCCAAAATGTGTGGACCGCACAAACCATCCAGACAAAGCTAATGGTGCCGGCGAACGGCAATCCGCTTTCTCATGCGATAAGGATCTTTATTCCCCACCATACGACGGCGAGTGCGATAACGAGACAAGTCGCAGTCAAGGCGTTTTCCAAGGCAGATGAAGCCATCGCAATGCTCTCATTTGCCTACCCCAACGAAACGTCTATGCGATTCCGCCGGGGTACTGCAACATCCCGAAGTTAGATGTAAACAGCTTGCGCACAGTTCCACTTAAGATGGAACCCACATTTTCGCGGCAGTTCCAATGCTTCCGCGAAACAATGTGCATCACTTCTCTATTGCAGCTCTTACGAACGATGAAACACCAGCGTGCGCAGCTCGATGCTCTCGCGCGGCGGCGTATCCTCCGGTGTCGTGGGATCGACGAAGGCGGTGTGCGGGGCAAACCGGGCGCGGCCGTCGATTGCTGAGTCATAGCATTTCAGAAGCAGGGCTTCGTCCGCCGTCATCTCCGGAAAATAAAACCAGCGATGGTCCTGATTGAATTTCACCGAATAGGTTTCGCCATTGCGGTTCGGATAGATCAGGTCTGAGGCGACGAGATCGCCCGCAGCAACACTGGCCGCATCGCAAAGCGCCAGCGGTGTGTCGCGCAGGGGTCCGCGAATGGGACGCCAGAGGTTGATCACCTGCACGCGGCCTTTCAAGAGCTCATCCGCTTCGAGAGGCAGATGTTCACGGACACGATTGGCGCCGGATGTATCGGTCTGATCGACATGGACCCGCGTCGCCGGCTGCCTGGGTCCGCCACCGCGAATATCGGCCGCGCCTTCCACCCTCCGGCGCACCGTGTGATCAAAGATCACGACGCGGTCGGCGCTCAATGTTGCTTTGATGAAGGCTTCAGCCGCCGGATAATAGACCTGCCGTATCTCTTTATCGCTGTAGAAGTCCCGCACTGACGTCGGATGCCGGACAAGCGCAAAACCTTCGCGGTCGAGCGAGAAACTGTTCGAGACCGAGCGGCCGTCGAACACCGGTACCTGATGCGGCTCCGGCAACGCGGTTGATTTGGGTTCGCCGGGTGGCGGGTCGAACGCATAGGTACGCGGCTTTCCGTCTGTTGGCGCGAGGTAATTCAGTTCGCCAAGAACGAAAGGCAGCGATTCGATCTTTCTCTCGATCAGGCTCATGCGCATCTCCCGGGATTCTGCATCGCCACAAGATTTGGCCCGAGGTTGACGGCACAACAAGCGTGCCCTGGAAATAGCAACGCAATCACTCTCGCCGGTCCCATCGGGAGAAGATCTTTTTGCAGATGACCGCGCCCTCAAACAGGCTTTTCTGCCGGGGATCACCGACCTTGTCGTCGCGTGTCCCCGCCGCCGGCTGCCGCACATCACGACGGACGAGAGCGAAGCAAACCAGATCGAGAAATCCCAGACGTCGTCCCAGAGCACGTCTGTTCAAAGCACGGGCGTCAACGTCATCGCTTAAAGGGCGCGGGAGCCGAAGCTCCGCGCCCTGCCCGGTACGGTCTGATCTCTGGCGGCGGAAACGCCACACGCGAGTTAGGCACTCTGCATCTTAGATGCGACCGCGCGAGGCATCGGACTTGGAACGGCCGCATAGGGGCCATCGCCAAGCAGCACCTGCAAGACCAGCATGAGCCCCCACGTGAGTGACATCTCCGCGCCGCCGATCGTGAAATAGAATCCTTTTCGGACCGCCCAGAACTGTGCAGCGCCGAAGATCAAGGGCAGCGCATACAATGCGACCCAGCGGGTCCAGATACCGGGGATCAGCAGCAGAGCGCCGGCAAATTCCGCCGAAAGACAATACCACGGGGTGATTGCGGGATAGCCGTTCGCCGCGAATTGCGTCCACCACTTGTCCAGGCCGCCGTCGAGGATCACGAACTTCCAGTAGAGATGCGCAATGAAAAGCAGGCCCAGGCTTACACGAAGCAGCAGGGTCGCCCACGGCGCCAAACGTTGATCGATCATCTTACCCCTCCCAAAACATTTTTTTAAAACCCGGATCAGGCAAAAAACCACCCAGCCCGACCGGCCATTGTTCCGCAGAAACCGATTCAGAAATCAACCTGGAAATAAGCTGGTGAGCAAAAATCTCGACGAGCTTCGCGGCTACCGGATTGGATCCTTGCCACATGGTGAAACCGGCCTATGGTGCCATCACAAAAAGAAACGCTGGGAGGCCGACGTGACGAGGCATTGGGTGGTGGTGGCTGTTCTTCTGATCACGGCCGGAATGAACGGCGTGCAGGCCGAGGACTATCCCACCCGAACGATCACCATGATCATCCCATTCGCGGTCGGTGGTCCGGCCGATATTACCGGCCGAATTGTTGCTGACATTTTGGCGCGGCATCTCGGCCGAAGCGTTGTGGTCGAAAACATCAACGGCGCCGGCGGTACGATTGGAGCGCTTCGTGCCGCGCGCGCGACGCCCGACGGCTACACGATCCTGTTCGGCCACATGTCGACGAATGCGCTGGCGCCGGCCTTCTATCCCAATTTGGGCTACGATCCACTGAAGGATTTCGAGCCGATCGGGCTCGCCGCCGAATATCCCGAACTGCTGGTCGTTCGCAAAGACTTCCCGGCCAACAACCTCGGCGAATTTGTCACCAATGCCAAGTCGCACGCGAACAAGCTCAATGTCGGGCACGCGGGCGTCGGATCGATCTCCTATATCGGATGTCTCCTGCTTGATGCGGCGATCGGCATCAAGCCGGCCCTGATTCCGTTTACGGGAACAGCGCCGGTCCTGAATGCGATGCTCAGCGGTGAGATCGACTATGAATGCGATCCGGTGCTCGGCACATTGGCCCAGGTGCGCGAGGGCACGGTCAGAGCGCTTGCCATCGCCGCGAAACAACGCAGCCCGATGTTGCCGGATGTGCCGACCTCTTATGAGCAGGGCCTGCCCGAGTTCGATTGTGCCGTCATGTACGCTTTATTCGTGGCCGCCGGCACACCCAAGCCCATCATCGCAAAGCTCGCGGAAGCCCTGGACAAGGGCCTCGACGAAGAACAGGTCAGGAAGCGGCTGGCCGATCTCGGCGCCAATATTGCCGAACCGGCTCGTCGCGGACCGAAGCCTTTGGCCGATCTGGTGCGAAGCGAATCCGCGCGGCTGCTTCCGATTCTGAACGCCGTGAGCGTGACCGACAAGTAGCCGGGTGGGGTTAGTCCGTACGCATCACCTGCGCTGGGTCGGCACGTGGATCGCGCGGCGTCCAACGACCCGCCTCGACCTGGGCAATGAATTCCGCGACATGCCGATTGAACAGTTCCGGCTCCTCGAGATTGAGCGTATGGCCGGTTTTCGGAAACACCGCGAGACCCGACCTTGAAATCGTATGCTTGAGAAACAGGCCGGGCTGAAGGCAGTGGTCGTCCTCGTCGCCGACCATCACCAGAACCGGCGTCTGCATCGCGCGAAACTCGGCTTCGAGATCGTATAGAGAAGGCCTTTGCATCTGTACGCCACGCATGGTGTTGGCGGCGCCTTTCGAATCGTGCTGCGCCAAGCGGTCGGCGAACAGGCGCCAGCCGCGCGGGTCCTTTTCCTGGAACTGCACACGCGAAGCGCCTTCAGCATAGATCGGAGCAAATTCTTTCGCGCCGCGTTTTTCGAAATTCTCCGCAACCTGCGCCGAGACGCCCTTGAAGTAGCTTTCGTGGACTTTCTCCGCGCCGTAACCAGCCCCGGCCGCAACCACCGATAACGCCCGCTTGGGGTGACGAAGCGCAACGTGAAGGCTAGCGAAGCCTCCCATGGAGAGACCAACGACGTGCGCCTTGTCGATATCAGCCGCATTCAGCACCTCGACGACATCGTCGGCCGCGCGCGCCTGCGAATAGGCGTCCACAGACTCCGGAATATCCGACGGCGGATATCCCCGTGCGGCGAAGGTGATGCAGTGATGGCGGCGCGCGAAGAAATTGAGCTGCGGCTCCCAGCTCCAATGGTTGCCGCCGAATTCATGAACGAAAATGATGGGGGTGCCTGAGCCGGCGCTCTCGTAAAACAGATTGATCCCGTCGCTTGTCTTGGCAAAACTCATTCGTGATGTCCTCAAATCACGGAGCGGCGGGACGCAATGCCGCCATCGACGGTGAAGATCGTGCCCGACGTGTAGCCGGACCGGTAGGACGCGAGAAACACAATGAGATCGGTGACCTCATGGACGTGGGCCGGCCGCTTGAGCGGATAGCGGTCCTGCAATTCCTTGTAGCGGTCTTCGGTGCCGAACCAGTCCTTCGAGCGCTTCTTCAACATGTTGTAGATGCGGTCGGTGTCGACGGGGCCGGGATTGACCCCGACGACACGGATATTGTCGTCCAGCGAATGGCCGCCCATCGCGCGCGTGAAGGCCATCAGGCTGGCATTGCCCGTGGTTCCCGCCACATAACCCGGATCGAACACCTCGCCGCCGTTGCCGATATTGTTGATGATCACCCCGCCACTACGCGCTTTCAGTTTTGGATAGATGGCGCGCGTGAGGTTGATGTAGCCGAACACCTTCAGCTCCCAGCCGGCCCGCCATTTAGCCTCATCTACGTCCCAAAGGCTTCCACTCGGGATCACGCCGGCGTTGTTGACGAGGATGTCTATATCGCCGGCGGCCTCGACCAGGGGATCGATCACGCCGGGAACTGTCAGGTCGAGGGCATGCACCACCACCCTCACCCCATGAGATTTCTCGATTTCCGATTTGATGGCCTCAAGGCGATCGGCAGACCGGGCGACGAGATGGAGATGGCACCCTTCGGCAGCGAAGCCGCGCGCGACCCCTTCGCCGATGCCTTGCGACGCCCCTGTCACGAGCACCGTTTTGCCCTTCAACCCCAAATCCATGTTCGTCTCCGTTCTTCCGCTTCCACAAACTGGCATACAATATCGTGGTCATTTTGGCCAAATAATATGCAAGCGTGCCATTTTGGCATAATCACACTTGCCTCGGGCGGCATTCAAGATGATGCTCCTAAGGAAGCACGGGCGCGGCGCGGCGATCGCCCAGGTGTGTTTGGAGCAGGCTTAGCGGGAGAAGGTCGATGATCTCACGTCGGGGTGTGTTGAAGGGTGCGGGTGTTGCGGGCCTCGGCGCCGCCGGCATTTCCCTGGCCACACCCGCCATTTCGCAAGGCGCCACCAAGGTGACCTTCACCACGTCGTGGATTCCGGAAGGTCCCAACCTGTTTGCCTATGTCGCGCGCGACAAGGGCTTCTGGAAAAAAGCCGGGCTTGACGTCAGCGTAGCGCGCGGATCGGGCTCGGGAGCCGCCGCACAAGCCGTCAGCGCCGGCACTTTCGATTTCGGCATGGCGGCGACGCCGACCGTCATCGTCCAGGCGGCCAAGAAATTGCCGATCACCTGCATCGGCCAGATCAATTACGACGCGCTGATGGGGATTGGGCTGTTGGCGGATTCACCGATCCGGAAGCCCAGGGATCTCGAAGGCAAGAAACTCGGCGCCAGCGTGACCTCAGGCGAATATCCGTTCCTGCCGCTTTATGCCGAGAAAGCGGGCTTCGATCTGGCCAAGGTGCAGATGGTCCAGCTTGACGGCAAGGTTCGCGAGCGCTCGCTGATGGAAAAGCAGGTCGATGCTGCATCGGCCTTTGCCACCAGCACGATACCTTCGCTGGCCCCGCTTGGCACCGAGGTTCGCTTCATGCTGTTCCGTGACGCCGGCATCGAATTCTACGGCCAGTCGCTCACGACGCAGCCGCAGAGGCTGGAAAAGGACCCAAACCTCTGCGCAGCCCTCGTCGACGGCGCGATGGAAGCCATTCGCTTCACCATGACGAACTTCGATGAGGCGATCGACATCTTCCTGAAAGCCAATAGCGAAGTTGCGATATCTTCAACCGGCAAGGAATATGCGCGGATTGGCCTCGGCCTGACCAATCTGACTAACCTCGTGCCCGAGGTGAAGGAGAGCGGTTTCGGCTATGCCGATCCGAAGAAGGTCGCCACCATGGCCGATCTCGTGGTCAAATATGCAGCCGGCGATGGCGCCACGCGCCCCGACGTCGAAACATTGTTCACGAACCGGTTCGTCGGCAAGGTCACGCTGAATAGCAATGAACTTGCGTCCGCCGAAAAGAACGCCGCCGCCTTCCGCAAATACGTCAGCTGAAATTGTCTGGCTTGAATCGGATCGGAATCAATGCTCGCCGCCGAAACCGCGCCTGACGTGACGGTCGCCGCCGAGCCGCTGGTATCCGTAACGAACGTGCAGAAAACCTACTTCACGCGGCAGGCCTCAGTGCAGGCCGTGGCGTCGGCGTCCGTTAACGTGGCGCGCGGCGAATTTGTGTCCCTGCTCGGCCCCAGCGGTTGCGGCAAGAGCACACTGTTGATGATGATCGCAGGGTTGGAGCAACCGACCGGCGGATCGATCTCGCTCGGTGGTACTGAGGTCAAAGAGCCGCGCCGCGATATCGGCATCATTTTCCAGGACGCGACGTTGTTGCCGTGGAAAAGCGCGCTCGACAATGTGCTGTTTCCCGTTCGTATCCTCAAACTGCCGATCGAGCCCTATCGCCAGCGCGCCAGAGAGCTGTTGGCGATGGTCGGCTTGTCGGACTTCGAGGACAAGAAGCCTTCGCAGTTGTCAGGCGGAATGCGGCAGCGCGTGGCGATCTGCCGGGCGCTGATCCACGATCCCGACATCCTGTTGATGGACGAACCCTTCAGCGCGCTCGATGCGATCACCCGCGACCAGATGAACGTCGCGCTGTCGGAAATCCTCGAGACCTACAAGAAGACCGTCATCTTCGTCACCCACTCGATTCGCGAAGCGGCATTCCTGTCCGACCGGGTGGTCGTGATGGGCGGCCGGCCCTCAACCATCATGCTCGACATGAAGATGCCGTTTGAACGGCCGCGACGTTTCGAGATTGAGGAGACACCGGAATTCGTCGCCGTTTGCCGAAAACTCAGGTTGACGATCGAGGAGGCGCATAACGGCACGCCCTCGCAAATTCCTGCCGCGGAAAAGCGCGGCGTGATCGAGTGAGAATGAACATGGCCGGGTTTCCATCAACGGGTATGGGTACGGAAACGGGCGCGATCATCGCAGGCCCGGCGGCTCCCAGGGATAGCGGATTGAGCAGGCTGAGAAGTGCAGGCTTGCCCCTCGGACTGGCGGCGATCGTGCTGGCGGCCTGGCAACTCGCCGTCATGCTCTATCATATCCCGCCGGTCATTCTGCCGTCGCCGATCTCGATCGGAAAATACATCTACGAGCGCTACGATATTTTGCTGATGCATGCCGTTCCGACCACGCTGGAATCGGCAGCCGGATTTGTGATCGCAACCCTGCTTGGAATTGGGCTCGCCATCCTGATCACCTATTCCGAGATCGCCCGCGAAGCGCTTTATCCCAATCTCGTGTTTTTCCAGCTGATCCCGAAAATCGCGCTCGCGCCCCTCTTCATCATCTGGCTTGGAATTGGTTCACAGTCCCGCATCGCCTTTGCGGTATTCATCGCGTTCTTTCCGGTCGTGATTTCCACAGCGGCGGGCTTCGCCAGCGTCGACAAGAGCATGATCCGGCTGTGCCGGGCGCTGACCGCCAATGAGTGGCAGATATTTTCCAGTGTTCGATTCCCGGCGGCGCTGCCATATATCTTTAGCGGCATGAAGATCGCGATTACGCTCGCGATCATCGGCGTCATCATCGGCGAATTCATCACCGCCCAGGCCGGCCTCGGCTATCTGATCATTTTTGCGACCGCGCGAGCCGATACCGAGATATCGATGGCTGCCATCGTGGTCCTCTGTATCTGCGGCCTGTTGCTTTATGGCCTGGTGGCGCTCGCTGAAGCCATCGCCAACCGATTCTACTCGGCGGAAAACCCATGAAGATCATGTCGGACACGTCGCCGTCAGCGGAAACGGTTATTTTGCCGGGCGAACCGGAATCGCTTTCCGCCAGCGTCGTTCATCGGCTCGAACTCGAAATCCTCAAAGGCCAGCGCAAGCCAGGCGACCGTCTCGACGAGCGGCAGCTTGCCGATCATTTCGGCGTCTCCCGCACGCCCGTCCGCGAAGCGTTGCAACGGCTGGCGGCGAGCGGACTGGTGGTCTCTCGCGGACGCCAGGGTTTGCAGGTCGCTCAGCTGTCGCTGGCCGATCTTCTCGACGCGTTCAGCGTTGCGGCGGAGATGGAGGCGCTGGCGTCGGCCCAAGCGGCACGCCGCATTCGGCCCGATCAGCACAACCGGCTCGAGGCAGCACATCAGGCCTGCTCAGTGGCCGCCAATATCCGCGACGCGGAGGGTTTTTATGAAGCCAATCTCGAATTTCACGAAACGATCGCGGCCGCCAGCCACAACCGAATCCTGAGCGAGGAGCTGCGGCGACTGACCGTGAAGATTTCGCCGTACCGCAGAACCATCACATTCCAGCCGGGCCGCATGGAATCTTCCATTCCCGAGCACGAGCAGATCATGCAGGCGATCTTCCGTGGTGACGCCGCGCAGGCAAGCCAGCTAATGCGCTCGCATGTAACGCTACTCGGCGATGGCCTCTCCGACCTGCTCCACTTCCTGCGGCTCTATGGCGATCAGAAACTGCTGACCGAACTTGCTTGATCGCCAGGATCGATCACATCTACCGCGCGGGCATGATGCGCCCATTTTTGGCGAGTAGCTCGCGCAAGTCTCTGATCGGAGGGAACACTTCCTGATTCCAGTCAGATCCCTGCGCGTCGTAGGCAGCCTGCTCCATCTCGACGATTACCCGGTCTTCTTCGAACACGCGATTGGTGAACCAGGTCAAGACGGGCCAGGCGATATCCAATATGCCGGGGATTTTCGGCCGGCGGACCGAAAGGTGAATGAACGACCTGTTCTTCCGTTGTTCGGCGTCTACCGGCGTGTAGCCAAGCCACACGTAGAGCGCCGGTTCGTTGCCGCCCGACGAAAAAAACCGCAGCGTCTGGTGCGGATACTCGGTTCGGATGGTCATGAGGTCACGCGGCTTGGACGTGTCGGACCGGAAACCGCCCGTGATCAGGGATTCGCCAAGCGGCGGCTTTTGGCCCGGCCGCGTAAAGGTGTAGTCGAGCTCCATCCATCCATCGCCTGACCGCTTGCCGAGATAGCGCGGAGAGACTTTTCCGGTCGTTCGAATGTGAAGAAACTGATGGTTCATATCCATCAGGTTTTCATGCATGAACGTGTAGTGGCAATTGACGACCCGGCCGAAGCTTCGCGTCTTGTAGGCCTTGTCGCCGGCGGCGCCCAGGCTTGTCGGTTGCGGCGCGGCCGGCAAGCTGCCCGGCCAGATGAAGATGATCCCGTCGCATTCGCAAACCGGATATGTCCGCACGCCATTAGGTTTTTTGTCTTTGCCGAGGTAGGGAACATCGCACTTTCCCGCCGCGTCATAGCTCCAGCCGTGATAACAGCAATGCAGCCTGCAATCTTTCACGGAGCCCTTGGACAAGGGCACCTGGCGATGGGCGCAGCGATCTTCCAGCGCATACAGTTCGCCCCGTTGCGGGCGCACGATGGCGATCGGTTCTCCTGCAAAAGAGGATGCAACGACCTGCCCTCTTTTGACCTCATGTGACCAGGCGACCGGATACCAGTAATCCGGATGGGCCCCGACCCGGCGCAAATCGACCGGCGCTTTGATGACGCTCGCTTCTGCGGATAGCAATCCCGAATTCAAGACTTCAACTCCCCCACTGATCCCCGAGGTGAATAGCAAGAATCTCCTCCGGAGTCTCGCTCACGTCAATCGTCTGAGCGTTACTACCGACGAATTCCAGGACTGTCTTGTCACCCTCACGCCTCATCCCACCCACGAGCGAAATGTTCACATGATAGGCTTCCCCCGTACCAAACCGGGTGCATTTGATCCAGAACCGCATCGGCATTCTCTGTTCACGAGAATGTGCCAGGAAAACGACGATCCTATGTCAGGACGCTGCTCGCAATTCACGCGCGGCGGCCACCATGTTGACGAGTGCGGGTCGTACCTCTTCCCACTTTCGCGTCTTCAAACCGCAATCGGGATTGATCCAGATCTGGGAGTCGGAAAGTTGCTTCCGGGCCAGCACAATCAGGTTTTTCATCTCGGCGGTCTCGGGAACGCGTGGCGAGTGAATGTCATAGACGCCGGGCCCGATGTCGTTGGGATATTTGTAGCCCTTGAAAGCCTCCAGCAATTCCATTTTTGACCGGGAAGTCTCGATAGAAATAACGTCGGCATCCATCGCCGCAATCGCGTCGATGATGTCGTTGAATTCGGAATAGCACATATGCGTGTGGATCTGCGTCTCGTCGGCGACGCTCGATGAGGAAACGCGAAAACTATCCACAGCCCAGTCAAGATAGGTCTTCCATTCGGATTTGCGTAACGGCAGCCCCTCCCGAAGCGCGGCTTCGTCGATCTGGATCATGGTCGCGCCGGCCTTCTCGAGGTCGATCACCTCGTCCCGGATCGCAAGGGCGATCTGACGGCACGCTCCGCTCCGCGGAAGGTCGTCACGAACAAATGACCAGTTCAGGATAGTCACCGGCCCCGTCAGCATCGCCTTCATCGGTTTTTTGGTCAGCGACTGCGAATAGCGCCACCAGTCGACCGTCATCGGTTGCGGTCGGGCGACATCGCCAAACAGAATCGGCGGCCGGACATAGCGCGAGCCATAGGATTGAACCCAGCCGTGCTTTGTGAATACGAAGCCGGAAAGCTGTTCTCCGAAGTATTGCACCATGTCGTTGCGCTCGAACTCGCCATGGACGAGCACGTCAAGGCCGATTTCTTCCTGCCAACGCACCGCGCGCGCCGTTTCTTCCTTCAGAAATGTTTCGTATTGCGTATCGCTCATCGTTCCCCGCGCATGGGCGGCGCGAGCATTGCGGACATCTGCCGTCTGCGGGAATGATCCGATCGTCGTTGTCGGGAATTTGGGAAGCGCAAACCGCGCACGCTGAATCCCGGCGCGTTGAGCGAACGCGTTTTTACGATGGCGTATCGATTCGTTCACAGCGGCCATTTGCCGGGCCACATCCGCATTGTGAATCTTGGGTGAGGCCTTGCGGCTGGCAGCGGCTTGTTCCGAAGCCTGGAGCGCGTCCGCCACGCCCGCGCGGTCGGAAGCCAACGCCTGGCCGAGCGTCACCAGTTCTTTCATCTTCTGGATCGAGAAAGCGAGCCAGCTTTTTACTTCCGGATCGAGTTCGGTCTCAAGTTCAAGGTCGATCGGGACATGAAGCATGGAGCATGACGCTGCAATCTGCACGCGCTCCTTGCCAAGCTTCGCAACGTCAGGCTCGAACCGCTCGATCAGGGTTGAGAGGTTGGAGCGCCAGACATTGCGGCCGTCGACAATGCCGAGAGACACAACTAGGTCATTTCGTGCGCCAGCCACGATCCGGTTCAGCTGATCGGGCGCGCGCGCCAGGTCGACGTGAAGACCGGCAACCGGGAGCGCGAGCGCGGTTTCCAGATTGTCGCCGATGGCTCCGAAATAGCTGGCGAGCATGATCTTGAGGCGCGGCACTTCCAGGGCGATGCGCGCGTAAGCCCGCCGCAACGCATTACGAGCCGTCTCGTCGAGGTCAAGTACGAGACAAGGTTCGTCGAGCTGAACCCATTCGGCGCCGCGTACGACCAGATCCTGGAGAACTCCGATATAGACCGGCAACAACCGGTCGAGCAGCGATACCGGATCAAAAGCGGGATCGGCGCTCTTGCCGAGCTTCAGGAAAGTGACGGGGCCAAGCAGGACCGGGCGTGTCTGATAGCCCAAGCCCTTTGCCTCCTCATATTCCTCGATCGGCTTGCGAGAGGAGAGCTTGAACGTTTGGTCCTTGTGAAATTCGGGCACCATGTAGTGGTAATTGGTGTCGAACCACTTGGTCATCTCCTGCGCTGCCGCGCCGTGCCCGTGTTGAGCATGACCGCAACCCGCACCATGACCTTCGCCCTGCGCGCCCCGGGCCATCGCGAAGTAGGTCTTGAGCGTGACGGGGCCGCCTTTCCAGCCGTAAGCTTCCGGAATGGCGCCCACCATCACGCTGGTGTCGAGCACGTGATCATAAAGCGAGAAGTCGTTGGAAGGAATCACCGTCACGCCGAGCGACTTCTGTCGCGCCCAATTGGCGGCGCGCAGTCCGGCCGCCGCACCGAGCAGTTCGGCCTCGCTGGATTTTCCGGCCCAGTAGCTTTCAAGCGCAAGCTTCAGTTCACGGCGCGGGCCGATGCGAGGCGTACCGAGCGTGGCGATGGGAAGTTTGAGAAGAGACATAGCTTCAACCCCTTGATTGGGGGCAAAGGCCATGGCGGATGCGTGCAGGAGAAGTCGCGCGAGCGACAGCTGCTTGGCGCACCACCGGGACACCCCGCCCGTGGACGAATATGTTGTCGT
>DATHPL010000232.1:0-12663 GCA_035483915.1 Bradyrhizobium sp. | reverse complement strand
TTCTGCGTCAGACAATAAGAGAGCGCGATCTCGCCGGAAAACCGGGACCGACTTTTCCGGATCACGCTTGAAACCCTGGAGTTTGATCGGGCGCTCAAGCGCCCAAAAAGGAAGCCCGGCCAAGAGGACCGGGCATACCTTTACTGCGGCGCAATATAGCCAGGAATCGCCGAAAAACAATGTGTTATTTGCGATTTGGTTAGCCGATTTGGCCCAAAACCACCCGTTTGCCGCCGCTATTGGGCGGCTTCGTTCGGATAGACCCCCCGTAGCACCTGTTCGAAGTGGTTTTTGACAGATTCGTTACACTGGCAGGCCCGCAAATGCAGCCTTTCCGGGTCGCGGATCAAGATCGAGCCGCGGCGGGTTTCCACAATTCCCTCTGCCTTGAAGGTCTGGATCACCCGGCTGGTATAGCTCCGGCCGACGCCCAGCAGCGTCGCCAGTTGCTCATGAGTCAAGGGAACGATGTTGGAGCCATCGGTACGCTCCATCGCCGAGATGATCCACTTCGCGGTGCGTTGTTCGATCGAATGAATCGCATTGCAGGCCGTCGATTGAAACATCTGCGCGAGCAGGCAATCGGCATAGCGCGCAAACACATTGCGGAGCGAAGCCGATGTCGTCTTGGCCGCGTCCAGTTTGCTGATCGGCAAACGCACGAATGGTCCGCCGAACTTCACCGTAATTCGCGTGTAGGCGGGCAGGTAGCCGAGACTCACGATTCCGCCGACCGCGCCTTCGCGGCCGACCAGAATGGTCTCGACATCGCGGCCGTCTTCGTTGGAGACGAGATAAGAGGCGAGGCTCGCGTCGCAGGGGAAGTGAACGGTGTTGACGTCATCGCCGGGATTATAGAGCAGCTGGTCGGAATCGGTCTCTTCGGCCACGAGATGCGGCGCGATCAGCGCGAAATCCGGCTCGCTCAGCCGTCTCAGCAGATTGTTGTTTGGCCGGTCGCCGCCGCGACCTGGCTTTCCCTGTGAGATCATCGGCAACCACCCTTCCTCGTTTTCATCTTCCCCGTGGGCTCCCACAATACCCACGAGGGTTCCGCTGTTCCGTGCACAAGTGCACAGACAACGATTGCGCGATGTGGTGGTTTCATGCGGGGAACAAGGGGCAGCCCCTCCATTGCGTGCCCGGCAGAACTGTCTTGCCGTAACTCATGCCCTCAAGCCGGAACTTTTGTTGTTGCGATGGTCGAGGTCTCGAGTGGTGCTGCCCCCGGCGATGTCCTCATTGTCGAGGATGATCCGATCATCGCGTTGGACTTCGAGGACACGATTCTCCGTCTCGGCGTGAAGACAGTTCGGACCGCGGGCACCGTTAGCCGCGCGCTTCAGCTCATCGAGGAGCGCGCGCCGGATTTCGTGCTGCTGGATATCGGATTGGTGCGCGAGAAGAGTTTTGCGGTCGCCGAACGGCTAGAGCCGCTCGGCATTCCCTTTGCCTTTGTCACCGGCTACTCGACCGATGTCGCGCTTCCTGCAGCGCTCGCCAACAAGCCGCGGCTGCCGAAACCCTGCACGAGCGATGCGCTGGAGGCCGTGTTGAAAAGCGCCACAGCGGCTCGCAAAATGCGCTGACCGGCTCGGCCAGCGGCGCGTTTATATCAGCTTCGGAGCTAGCGTCGTCGACCACAGCGCGGCATCGGTGCGGTCGCGCAAGGTGATCGTCATTTGCCCGGTCGCGCCCTCGATTTCGACATGACCGAAAAATTGCATGTTGTCCGACGGCGACAGGATCGCGCCGGCAGGAGCTGCCTTGGCAAACTTCACCTCGGGCCCGAACGTATTGTCGAGTTCGTTCTGCCAGCCCGTTCCGGCGTGCAGGGGGCCGGCGACGAATTCCCAGAACGGCGTGAAGTCGTGGTACTGCGCGTGATCGGGATTATAGAAATGCGCGGCCGCGTAGTGCACATCGGCCGTCAACCACACGGTGTTGTTGATGTGTGAGGCCTTGATGAAGGTGAGGAGATCGGCGATTTCGAGTTCGCGGCCGCGTGGCGGGCCGTTGCCTTGCGCAAACGCTTCGGAGCCTTTTTTGCTGGCGTAATCGTCGTAGACGATGAGGCTGAGCGGCATGTCGGAAGCAATCACCTTCCAGGTCGCGCGCGAATTTTCAAGGCCGCGTTTGAGCCACGCCAATTGCTCGGGTCCGAGGAAATAGGCATCAGGGCCGTAGGTTTCCTGCAGATTCGGTCCATTGGGCCCGCGGTAACTGCGTTCATCGAGCATGAAGACATCGAGGTGCGGGCCGTAGTTGATCACGCGGTAGACCCGGCCGGGTTCGACAATGCTTTCGCGCAGCGGATACATCTCGTGGAAGGCGCGCGAGGCGCGGGCAGCGAGCAGATTGATGTCGCGCACTTTGTAGGCCGCGGGCAATTGTTTCGAGGCCGACCAGTTGTTGGTCACCTCGTGGTCGTCCCATTGCACGAAGATCGGCACCTCGGCATTGAAGGCGCGCACGTTGTCGTCGAGAAAATTGTACTTATGCGCGGCGCGGAATTCGTCCGTTGTCTCGGCGACTTTGGTCTTTTCCGGGATCAGCAGGTTCTTCCAGATCTTGCCGTCGGCAAGCTTCACCTCGGACGAGAAGACACTGTCGGCATAGATGGTGTCGCCGGAATGGATCAGGAAATCCGGGCGATGCTTTCGCATCGTCGAAAAGCTCACCATGCCGCCATCGTCCGGATTGATCCCCCAGCCCTGTCCCGCAACGTCGCCGCCCCACACAAAACTGACGTCGCGGCGATCGGCCGGCGCGGTGCGGAAACGGCCGCTCACTGCTTCGCCGGAAATATCCGGATGCGACAGGTCGCGGAATTTGATGCGGTAGAAGATGTCCTGCCCGGCCGGGAGATTTTCGAGCAGCATCTTGGCGGTGAAATCGCTTTCGGGGAGAGCTGCGATCGGCGGCAGCGCGCGTGCATCCTTGAAGGATTCGGCGGTCGAGACTTCGACCAGCATTTGCGATGGGCGATCGGCGCGCGCCCATACCACGCCGCCGTCAGCGCTGACGTCACCGGATTGCACGCCATGTGTCACCGCTGGCCGGTCGGCGGCGCGGGACAGACCTGGCATCGCGACGAGGCTCGCAGCGGCGGCGCCGTATTTGATGAACCGTCGGCGGGAAATCCTGCGGGAAAAACCTGTCTTCATGCGCGCCTCGCATCGACCATACGCGTTATCGCGTATGATCCTTACGAAGACAATGTGACGGCGAGATTGCCACCCATATCAACGTGGCCCGCAACGAAATCGGCAGGCCGCGCCATGGCGCAGCCTGCCGATACAGACCAGGGAGATCGCGGCCCCATTTAGCTCGGCGGGCGGATATTCGGATCAATCCCGCCGGTTCTCGAGTGATCGAAAATGGGCTCCGGCACCCAGCCGTCGTTGGAAAAATACGGCTCGATCACGGGACCCTCGTTATACGCGCCGCGGAAAGTCCTCGTTCGGTAGGCCGGGCCGTAATAGCCGGGTCCGGAATAGCCTGGGCCGTACACGCGTTCATACTGAGCATAGGCCGGGGCAGCCAGCGTCGTGGCCAAAACTGCCAGCGCCGGAATCACAAGCTTCAATCGCATGATGGTCTCCTCATTTCAGCCGTGACGACGAGGAAACTTGGCGCCTGGAACTCGGTTCCGTTCGCCCGCACACCTTAGCGTGATGCGCGCACCTTAGCGTGAGCGATGACTAGTCAGGTTCCCGTCACCCGCAGCGCCGCGCCTGCCCGTTGCAGATTCTGCGAGATGTTCATCAGGATCGCCTTTCGGTCGGCGACCGCGTGATGGAATTGTCCGAGCGCAATGTTGAAGGAGGTCAGGGCTCCGTCCGCGATGGTGCCATGTTCGAAACCATTCAGCGTATCGCGCAGGATGTCATCGGCTTCCGCCTGCATGCGATCGAGTTCTTCGGTCGAATCGCTGCGGCGCGCGGCAGCGATCATGTCCAACAGCCGCTCGCGTAAGCCCGAGTTGTTGCTGCGCCCGTCCTTCTTCAGATGGCCGGCAAACCACGCGCCGATCGAGCCCGTCGCCGACAGCCCCATCAGGCTCCACCAGATGATATCGCTATAGCGGTCGAGGAAAGTCTTTTCCTCGCCATCGACAAAGGCCGCCGCTCCCGGATGCACGGGGACAAAGGCATCCTTGTCGGTGTCCGGCGTTTCGATCTTGGCCGCCAGCGGAAATTCGCTCATCACCGTCTGGCGGATGGCGAAGAGTTGTCGTGTGAAGGCGGCAACCGTGGTTTCCGACAGATCCTTGCGGGCGACGATGTGGTGCGAGAAGCTGATGGTCTTGACTTCTTCTTCAGGACGATCGGGCGAGCCGCCAAAGGCGCCCGCTGGAATTTCGGACGCTTCGTACATCGGGTGATTTTGCGCGATCGCTTCCGCCGAATCGATCGCCAGGAACGTGGGCGCGTTGCCATCGCGCGTCGAAGCCGCGATCGCTTCGGAGGTAATCTTGCTGTTGACCGGCCCTGCGGCAAGATAGGCATCCGCCTTCTGGCTGCGGATCGCATCAACCGAATCGCTGGTCGGGAACTGAACCACCTCGACCTTGTTCGGGTCCACGCCATATTGGTGCAGGATCACCTTGAGCAGATCGACATTGGCGGGCGTGCGGCCGACGACGCCGATGCGGCGCCCTGCGAGCTGCGAAATCTTGGTGATTTTTGTAGCGGCCTTCTTGCCCTTCAGCGGAGCGGGCACCCAGAGCACCGCAACGTTCTTGCGCACCGTCGCGACCGCTTGGGCGTTTTTCGGCACACTCAGATCGCCACGAACGATGGCAAGGTCGGCCTTGCCGTCCGCGATCATCTGTGCGCTGGCGGTGGCACCGTCGGTCTGGAGCGGCCGCAAGTGGATCTGGCTGTGGGCGGTTGCGAAGGCCTGACTCAAGGCCTGAACGACCTTCAGATCGTCGCTGTTGGCCGGGCCAACCGCGATCCGCAAGGTGACCGGACGCACGGCGAAGTAATAGCCCGCAGCCAGCATGCCAACGATCGCGAGGATTCCCGCAAGCACGACGAGCGCAACGCTCCGCCGCGCCGAGGAGCGGGGATATTCCGCCTTGGGCGGCTCCGTCGGACTGGTCGGCGCTGTGTCGAGACCGCTTGCCATTGATCTGGAAAAGTTCAGGTTCAAGGGGCTGCCAATCCGGTTAGGCCAGAAATATAGCAAATTTGGCGACTTTCCCTGAGTTACTTCGCCGTCATGGTTACCAGCGTTACCCTCGACCCTGGAGGGGGAAAGTGGATTTATAGGCTCATGTCTTTGATTATACGGCGTCTTTTTAAAGGCGCGGGGCGCCGCTTTTGTGGATCGTCTGAGGGCTATTGGGTGTTAGATAGCTGCGGGCTGCAGCCATGGAGGCCATTGTGACGGAGCGATTGTCGGCGGAGGCGCGCAAATCGGCGCTGAAGGGTTTGCCGGGCTGGAAAGAGGTCGAGGGACGGGAGGCGATCGAGCGCACCTTCGTGTTCAAGGATTTCAACGAGGCTTTCGGCTTTATGAGCCGGGTGGCCCTGGTGGCCGAAAAAAACGACCATCATCCGGAATGGCGCAACGTCTACAAGACGGTCGAGGTGGTTCTCACCTCCCACGATGCTGGCGGGGTGACCGCACGCGACGTCGCGTTGGCCAAGGCCATGAACGCGATCGCCGCCCAGCTTGGGGTTGCCTGACGCGATGCCGGGCGCCTTTTTGCAAGAGCTTGCAAGAAGGGCGCGATATCCCCAGCTGAGCCTCGAAGGAGCGGTCAATGATTTCGGAACACGCAGTCGGATTTGAGCCGGCGGATCGGCTGGCCAAGGATCCGGAGAGCGTTCGCAAGCGCTTCTGGGCCAAGTTCAAGCGGGTCGCAGCCAAGCTGCCGTTCGCCGAGGATTTGCTCAGCGCCTATTACTGCGCCTTCGATTCGCAGACGCCGCGCCATGTCCAGGCCGCGCTGCTTGGCGCCATCGCCTATTTCATCCTGCCGTTCGACTTCATTCCGGACATGCTGCCGGTGCTCGGTTTCACCGACGACGCTGCGGTGCTGGCCACCGCGATCCGCCTGGTGGCGGCCCATATCACGCCGGAGCATCGCGACGCTGCGCGCGCCAGGTTGAACCGGATCGTCGAAGCCGAAGTGTGATTGGGTTCTGATCAGACAGGGTCGATCAAACGGCAAGGGCCCGACGTGAAGATCACGTCAGGCCCTTGGGTCGCTCTTCCCTGTCTTATTCTTATCGCGTCTTGTCTACTGCTGCGCTTTCGGCCTTGCCTGCGCCGGCGCTTGGGCGCGGGCGTTTTGCTCGGTCTCCCAGGCCTTGAACTGCTTGAACAGCGCTTCCTTGTCGGTGTCGGCCGGCAACCTTCCGGCCGCCGAACTCTGTTTCAGGAACTCGTCAAACCGGCCGCGGGAAACAGGCTCAATCCCGTGCGTATCGAGCCACTGCTGGGCAGCCGGCAGTCGCGTCCAGCCGGCGAGCGGTGCGGCGAGCGAAACTTCCTTCCACTTCGGGTGGAAGGGCGGGTTCTGGAACTGCGGGAATTTCGTGAAGAAGTAATCCACGAACACCGCCAGCTTGCGGTAGCGGTCGGTGTTCGGTGCCCAGTTATAGGCCGCGAGCAACGCCGGCACCGCGATGGTATCGACCTTCTCGCCTTCCGCGATCAGGTTGGGGTAATCCTTCGCGGTGAGGGTTGCCGGCAGATAGTCGCCTTGCAGTGGCTTTTCATAGTCCACCTTCACCAGGTGGAAGCGGCCGTCATTGCCGAAGTTCGAAACCGACTTGTACGGCTTGCCGCCGACCACGATAACGGCGTCGACTTCGCCGGTCTTCAGTTTCTCCATCGCGATGCGCTGTTCGATGTAGACCCAGTTCGCCTTCATGCCGAGCCGGTCGGCCACCGTCAACACGGTGACGAAGGTGCTGCCATTCGGCAGGTCGACGCTGACCGTCTTGCCTTCAAGGTCCCTCAGGCTGTTGATGGACTTCGGCGCAATGATCTGCATTTCCTCGTTGTAGAGCTTGGTCACATAGGTGAACTGCTTCTTGATGTCTTTCGCAAAACCCTTGCGCTCCAGATAGTCGAGCGTGTCGGCGCGGACGATGCCGATATCGACGCCTTGCAGGAACAGGATGTCGGCGACGCTTTGAACGGAGCCGCGCCCGACGATCGGAAGTACGCGCAACTTGTTTCCGTCGTCGAGCACGGAGGCAAGGTCGGCGCCGAATTGCACGTAGGTGCCGCCAATGGTGCCGGTGATCAACGTCACCGTGTTCTGATTCAGCGCCTGCTTGGTCTGTGCCGAGCCGAACTGGAAGATGGCCTTGAGGCTGTCTGAAACCTTCGCCGGATCTACCACGCTCTCCTCGGCGCGGGCCGCAAAGCCAAGCGCCATCATCGTGGCAACGAGTGCCATACCAATTAAACGTCGCATCTATTCTACCCCTGAATGAAGTCGATTATTGCAATTGACTGAGACGCCGCTGCGCGTCGGCCGAACCGAGTTGGGCGGCGCGCTGATACCAGCTGCGTGCCAGTGCCGGATCCGGCGTGATGTTCCGGATATCCTGCGTTCCCAGCACCGTGGGGTCGTAGGTTTGCGCCAGCATCAACGCCGCGCTCGCCTCCTGCGCTTCCGCGGCACGCTCCAGGAGCAGGCGGGCAGGCGGTATATCGCCTGACGCTAGGAAGGCCTTTGCCCGGGTCATCAGCGCGGTGAGTTCGTCGCTGTCCATCCGTCGCGCCGGCGGCGCAATGGATACCGGCGCTGCTACGGCCACTGCCGCTGCTGCGGGGGGCTGCTGGACCTCCGCCGGCGCCTGGTTCTGATGCGCCGTCTTGAGCGCCAAGGCGATTTCATCGCGCGATGGCAATTGGGCCGGGAGCGACGCCTGAGCCGGGGGTGCTGCCACAGCCACCGGCGCGCTGGCCGCAGCGACTGCTGCCACGGTCTGGCGGGGCGGCGTCACGGGTGGCGGTGCCGATCGGCTGTCCGAGGAGGCCCCCATCAGCGATGCTGTCGCGTTGGCAAAGACGGTGAAGGGATTTTTGACGGCCACGAAGGTAGCGACCAGCGCCGCTGCCGCGAACGCCGCAGTCTTCAACAGGCGTGATCCGCGTTTCCGTGGGCGACCGAATTTCGATGATCGAAGCTCATCGTCCGCGCCGGATAAAAACAACGGAACAGAATCTTCAGGCAGGAATTCCTCGCGTGTCGCAACCGACCGCGCGGAGTGATGTGATCTAAGCTGCGAACCGAAGGTGTCGAGATCGACTGGTTCAGCATATTGGTCTTCGTATGAAGCGTAGTTCGATTCATACGGAGTATCATACGGACGACCGTTCCGCGTCTCCTGCGCCATTGTGATGCCTCCCGCTACCACGCAACATCGGGCATGCCGGCATCAGTTTATCGGCCCCTGCCCGCCACTACTAATGATTGATAAAACGCATTTTGAATCCGACCAAAAAGCGACAATCACGATCTCAATTTGGGAGATATCTTGATTTTATTTGGGCATTTTGGTGCAGCACCGCGGAAAGACTCGCGGCCGACTAGTGGCCCAAATGAGGAAAACCTGTAGCGAATGTGGCGGGTGACACAAGATGGCACAACTTGCGTCACCAATGGCCGTTTAAAAGCGCTCGCGTCACTTAACCATCATCAACGGCGTCACCTAAACGTCACTGAGGTTAACGTCAAGGATGCAAGATGACTTTCCCCATGGCTTTCCGCCCAGCCAGCACCTTGAGCGCGTCCGCGGTTTGCGAAAGCGGGAACGTGCGGTCGACATGAGAAGAGATTTTGCCTTCCGCTGCCCATTGCACCAGCCGTTGAAGATTGGCGCGATTCTTGTCCGGATTAAGCCGCGCCCACGCGCCCCAGAAAACGCCCCTGATATCGCAGCCCTTCAACAGCGCGAGGTTGAGCGGCATTTTCGGGATGTCGCCGGCCGCAAAGCCGATCACCAGGAAGCGGCCTTCCCAGGCGATCGAGCGTAACGCCGCCTCCGCATAGTGGCTGCCGACCGGATCGAAAATAATGTCGACGCCCTTGCCGCCGGTGAGCCGGCGCAGGCCCTCCTTGAGGTCTTCCTGGGCGTAGTTCAAGCCGAGCCCGGCCCCGTGCGCCTTGGCGAATTCAAGCTTTTCATCCGACGATGCGCAGGCGATCACCTTCAGCCCGAGCAGCTTGCCGAGTTCGCAAGCCGCAAGGCCGGTGCCGCCGGCCGCGCCCAGCACCGCAAGCGTCTCGCCGTGTTTCGGGCTGGCACGATCCTCCAGCGCATGTAGCGCGGTGCCATAGGTGATGATGACGCCGGCGGCGCGGTCGAAATCAAGCTCCGCGGGAATCTTGACCATGGCGCTTGTCGGCAATGCGATTTTTTCGCGTGCGCCGTTGTGGCCGCAGGAAGCGATGATGCGATCGCCGGGCTTGAAGTCCGTGACGCCGCTGCCGACGCTCTCGATCACGCCGGCCACTTCGGCGGCCGGTGAAAACGGGAATGGCGGTTTGATCTGGTATTTGCCCTGGATCATCAGGATGTCGAAGAAATTCAACGCCGCGGATTTGATCGCGATCACGGCTTCGCCGGGGCCTGCCACGGGATCAGCCACCTCCGTCAGCACGAGATCGTCCGGGCCGCAATATTGCGAGCAGAGAATGGCTTTCATGGGCGTACCCTAAAGGTCGGGAGGCGTTGGTCCCGGCATTGGTAGCGAATGTCGAAGCGGCGCACTAGTGCGGTGGATTTGACATTCGCTTCAGTATTGCCGCGGGTCCGCGATGCGAATGTCAGAACCGGGGCACGGCCAGGTAAATCGCGCCGCCCGGGACGGTGCAACTGCCTTCCGAATCAGGTCCTTACCCGCTATCCATCGCTGCTGTGATCATGCGTTGCCGGGCCATCTTCCAGTCACAATGATGAGGGACCAGATTCGGCGATGTCCGTGCGGGGAATGCTGACAGCTTCGATTTCGGCGGCGCTCTTGTGCGCATCCGCAAGCCATGCGCTGGCGCAGGCGAACCCGAAGGGCGGCGCTGCGAAACCGGCGGCGACGAAGCCGGAAGTAGCCGCCGCGGGCGGCAGTGAGCCGGCCCTGATCGGCCAATACGGCACCTGGGGCGCCTATATGGCGACACCGAACGGCAAGAAGGTGTGTTTTGCGCTGGCAAAACCCTCTTCCTCGAAGACCAATCCGCCGAACCGTCCGCGCGATCCGGCCTATGCGTTCATCTCGACACGCCCGGCCGAAAAAGTCGTCAACGAGGTTTCGATCATGATCGGCTACGTCCTGAAGCCGGGTTCGGAATCGACGGTCGAGGTCGGAGGCGCTGCCTACGCGATGTATACGCAAGGCGACGGCCTCTGGATCAAGAATGCGGCCGAGGAAGAGCGGATGGTCGATGCCATGCGCAAGGCCGCCGATGTCACGGTCAAGGGCGTCTCCGCCAAGGGGACCGAGACCATCGACGTGTTCTCGTTGAAGGGGCTTTCCCAGGCGCTGGACCGGGTCGCGCAGGATTGCCGGCGCTAGTTTTCGACCCCGCGAATACCGCATTGATGTCTTTCCAGCCGCGCTTGGAAGCCCTATTTGATGGCCATGATCGAGATGACGACTGATAATCCCAGCCAAGCCAGCTCTTCTGCCAACGTCCCCTTGGAAAAGGTGCCGCTGGAAGCCTACGTGCCGCCGGCGGTGCCTTCGCTGATCGGATTGTCGCGCGAGGAGCTTGCGGCAAAACTCGGCGCGATAGGCGTCGCCCCTGCGCAGCGCAAGATGCGCGTGCAGCAGCTCTGGCACTGGATGTATGTCCGCGGCGCGCAAAGCTTCGAGGAGATGACCAGCATCTCCAAGGACATGCGCAAGGAGCTCGAGCACCATTTCACGGTCTCGCGGCCGGAAGTGGTGGCCGAACAGATTTCCAACGACGGCACCCGCAAGTGGTTGCTGCGCCTGCCGAGCGGCGACAAGGTAGAGAAGGCGCACGAGGTTGAGTGCGTTTATATTCCGGAGACCGATCGCGGCACGCTGTGCGTCTCATCGCAGGTCGGCTGCACGCTGAATTGCTCGTTTTGTCATACCGGTACGCAGCGCCTGGTGCGCAATCTCACGGCGGGCGAAATCGTCGGCCAGATCATGGTGGCGCGCGATCGGCTGAATGATTGGATCGACCGCGAGACACCCAATGGCAACCGCCTCGTCACCAATGTCGTGATGATGGGCATGGGCGAGCCGTTGTACAATTTCGACGCGGTGCGCGACGCGCTTCTGATTGTTGCCGACAACGAAGGCATCGGCATTTCCCGCCGCCGCATCACGCTGTCGACCTCGGGCGTGGTGCCCAACATCGTGCGGACCGGCGAGGAAATCGGCGTCATGCTCGCGATCTCGCTGCATGCGGTGCGCGACGAACTGCGCAACGAACTGGTGCCGCTCAACCGCAAATATCCGATCGCTGAACTCTTGCAGGCATGCCGCGATTATCCCGGCGCTTCCAATGCGCGGCGCATCACCTTCGAATATGTGATGCTCAAGGGCGTCAACGATTCCCTCGACGATGCCAAGCTTTTGGTTAAGTTGTTGAAGGGGATTCCGGCCAAGATCAATCTGATCCCGTTCAACCCATGGCCGGGCACGGCCTATGAATGTTCCGACTGGCAGCAGATCGAGAAATTCTCCGAATACATCTTCAACGCCGGTTATTCGTCGCCGGTGCGCACACCGCGCGGGCGCGACATCCTGGCCGCTTGTGGGCAATTGAAGTCGGAGACCGAGAAGCTGTCGGCACGCGAGCGGCAGGCGTTGCGCGCGATGGCGATGACGGACTAGGCATGATCCCGAAAAGTAGAAACCGGCTCGGACCAAATCATGCCCAAACATAGATTCCCCCGATGGCGCTGATCGGCCGGCTGTTCGTCATTTTCTTTGCGTTTCTCGCCGCGTGTTTTGTGGCCGGGATGGTTGTGGTTGTCGCGATCTTGTTTCCCGAGTTTTCCGATCTTGGCGCGGGTCCCGTCGACCCGGGCGCGCTGAACATCATGCTGGGTTTCGGCTTCATCTTTGTCAGCGGATTTGCGCTGGTGCCGGCGATGATCGTGGTTCTGATCACGGAAGCCTTCCATATCCGCAGCGCGCTGACCTACGCGGTCGGCGGCGGTATCGTCGGCCTCGCCTGCTATCTGGGTCTTGTTCCCTTCGATGCTGAACAGCTTCGGTTTGAAGGCATCGTGCGCCGGCACCTGGAAATCATGACCGGCGCCGGCATCCTCGCCGGCGTGGTCTACTGGATGGTCGCCGGCCGCAATGCCGGAGCCTGGCGCGTGCCGCCGCCCCCGCCTCGGCTTCCGCCGCCGATGCCGTCGCAATCGCCTTCTCAGCGGTGAGAGCGGCCTTTTCACGCCCGTCTTTTCATCATCTTCCGTCTCGGCTAAACCCCGCGCCATGAACCGGACCGGACTGATCATCGCGCTTTCGCTCGCGCTGGCTGTCGGATTGCTGTTTGGGATTTATCCCGAACTCGATCTGAAACTCGCCGCGTGGTTTTACGACGCGCCGACCCATTCGTTCCCGTTGAAGCTCAACCGGCTTGCGGCAATCGCCCGCGACGGCGCGATGGTGATTGCCTGGGGCCTGGCACTGCCGGCCATC
>DATHPL010000231.1:0-6483 GCA_035483915.1 Bradyrhizobium sp. | reverse complement strand
CGACGATGACCAAGGACGAAACCTCGAAATACACCATGCTGCTGAACGATGGAAAATCGCTGCAGTTCTGTTTCGCCCAAGAGGCCAAGTCGGTGATCACGCGCCCCTCGCCCGGTCTGGCGATGGGAGCGCCAGGTCTGTACGAGATCACGGGGCTCGCCTGGTCCGGCTATGGACGGATCGCGAAGGTCGAAGTTTCCGCAGACGGCGGCGCAAGCTGGGCGCTGGCGGCGCTCCAGGAGCCCGTACTGCCAAAGGCGGTCACGCGGTTCCGCTCGCCCTGGCGATGGGACGGCGGCCCGGCCACTCTCCAGAGCCGCGCGACCGACGAGTCCGGATACGTGCAACCGTCGCGGTCCAAGCTCATTGCCGATCGCGGAGGGCGGGCGAATTACCATTTCAACGGGATTGCCAGCTGGGGCATCGCACAGGGCGGCGAGGTCAAACATGTCTATGCGTAACGCATTGCTGGCGGCCTGGTCAGCACTCGCTGTCGGGTGTGGCGGCGCGCTTGCGGAAGGCCCGAATCTTGGCAAGGCCGCGAGCCCCAACGAAATCGCCTCATGGGACGTCAGCATTGGCCCCGACGGCGCGGGCCTGCCGGCCGGCAGCGGGACCCCGCAGCAAGGCGAGCAGGTCTACCTCGCTAAATGCCTTGCGTGTCACGGCGAGAAAGGCTTGGGCAAGCCGAACGATCAACTGGTCGGTGGCCAAGGATCGCTGCAACCGGGTCAGGTGCCGATCAAGACGGTCGGCAGTTTCTGGCCCTACGCCACGACGGTCTTCGACTACGTACGGCGCGCCATGCCACTGAACGACCCCAAGTCGCTTCGGGATGACGAGGTATATGCGGTGGTCGCCTACATCCTGCGGCTCAACGGCGCGATCGCAGAGAACGACAAAATGGATGCACAAACATTACCTGCGGTGCGCATGCCAAATCGCGACGGGTTCGTCCGTTTTTCCCGAGGCCGATGATGATGGCGTCAAACCGGTGCTCAGTTTGACGCTTTGACGAGCGGGCACTCGCTTTCCGACAAGGGAATGAAGGCTTCGTCAGGCGGAACCTGACGGAGGATGTTATAATAGTCCCACGGCTCCTTCACGTCGGCCTTCTTCTTCACCTCAATGAGATAGAAAGGATGGATCAGCTTTCCATCCTCGCGAATTTTTGCTCCGCGCGCATAGAAGTCGTCGACGGCATTTTCGCGCATCCATTTGGCAACCGTATCGGTATCGTCGGAACCGGTCGCGGCGACAGCTTTAAGGAAATGAAGGACGCCCGAATAAACGGCGGCCTGCGGCGCCGTCGGCATTCGCTGGTGACGTTCGAAAAAGCGATGACCAAAGGCCCTGGTTTCATCGTTCAATCCCCAATACCATCCGACCATGGATGTCAGGCCGGCCGCGACGTCGAGCCCCATGCTATGAACGTCCGTCAGGAACAGCAGCTGGGCGACAGGCCGCTGCTTGCCGGCGTCCATTCCAAACTCTTTCCATTGCTTCATCGAGTTGACGAGTTGATCGCCGACGTTTGAAAACGCCACAACCTTCGCGCCCGAACTCTGTGCCTGCAGGAGGAAGGAGCTGTAGTCGGCATTTGTCATCGGGTGATAGACGGCCCCCAGCGATTTGCCGCCAACGCGCTGAAGAAGCCGTTGCGATTCCGAGACCATGTTCTTGCCGAACTCGTAATCCGCCGCGACAAAAAACCAGGTGTCTTGTCCCTGAGCGACGAGCGTTCGCAGCGGACCGGCCACCAGCGTGTAGGCATCGTGAAGCCATGCGAAGCCGGTTTTGACGCACTGCTTTCCGGTGAGCGCCGTGGTCGCAACGGAGGTGTAAATCGCAATCTTGTTCTTGTCGCGGATGATGGTCTGGAGAGCCAGCCCGACCGCGGAATTGCCGACGTCCGCGATCGCATCGACGCCCTCGACGTCAAACCATTTGCGCACGATCGCCGAACCGATATCCGGCTTGTTCTGATGGTCGGCAAACAGCAGTTCGACCTTGATACCAGGATTTTGCTTCTGGAAATCTTCGGCGGCCAATTTGGCGGCGATCAGCGAGCCTTGCCCGTTCGAATCCGAGAGAGGGCCGCTCGCATCGGTGACCACCCCGATCTTGACGACGCCACCCGATATCTCGCCCGCAAAAGCCGTCGATGCTATCGCAAGAGCGCTTATTAGGGTGACGGTAGCTATTGCTGCCTTGCACGCGCTCGCCAAAGACGTCATCCGTCCCCTCCTCCAATGGATGTTCCTTGCGGTCTGTATAGCAAGGCCCGTGCCAGGAGGATGTGGGATTTACGCAGATGGACTAGCGCATTTGCCTATGCAAAACAGCGCGTCTTACGCACAAAACGCTTGTTGGCCCAGCTCTCGCGGGCCGATCAGGCGGTTTCCCGGGCCGCTTCGCTCGCCCGCCCGACCAAGTCGTCATATTGATCGATCGTCGATGGCCGGCCGACGTAATAGCCCTGGACTTCGTCACAGGCTTCCTGGGTAAGAAAAGCGAGCTGGTCGTGGGTCTCCACGCCCTCGGCAATGACCGGCAGGTTGAGCCCGCGCGCCAATCCGATGACGGCTCGCACGATGGCAGCCGATTGCGGGTTGGCCACGACGCTCGAAATGAACGACTGGTCGATCTTGATCTTGTCGAACGGAAAAGCCTGAAGATAGGCCAGCGAGGAATATCCCGTTCCGAAATCGTCCATCGATATCCGGATACCCAGTGCCTTCAGCCGCCGCATGATGGACAATGCGCGCGAAAAATCGCCGATCAACACATTTTCGGTGATTTCTATTTCCAGCCGGCCGGGTGCAAGGCCAGTTTCGAGCAGGATGGTGTGAACCAGTGTCGGAAGATCGCCGTCGCGGAACTGTACCGGCGACAGGTTGATCGCGATGTTCAGAGGCAGCGGCCATGATGCGGCTTCACGACAGGCCTCGCGCAAAATCCATTCGCCCATAGCCAGGATCGTTCCCGATTCCTCGGCAAGCGGAATGAAAACGTTGGGAGGAACCCAACCGCGTCGGGGATGCTTCCAGCGCGCCAGGGCCTCAAAGCCGGTAATGACCGAACCGATGCGCATCTGAGGCTGGTAGTAGAGCATGATTTCGCCGTTGGCGACGGCGGTCTCGAGGTCCCGCTGCATCGCGCGCCGCTCGCGAAGATCCGCGTTCATCTGCGCCTCGAAGAACCGCACGGATCCGCGTCCCTCCGCCTTGGCGCGATAAAGCGCTGCGTCGGCGTTACCGACGACGGTCATGGCGTCGGTGCCATCGGTCGGGAATATCGCAATTCCGATGCTCGTTCCGTTACGCAGGCGCTGGCCATCGATGACGAAGTCATTTGAAAACTCGGCGATCAGCCGCTGTGCAAGCGCTTCTGCGCTCGCCGGTTGCGGCCCCGTCGTCACAAGCGTGAATTCATCACCGCCAAGTCGAGCCACGAAGGCCCCCTCGGCTGCGGAGTGCAGACGCCGCGCAACCTCCTGCAGGAGCTCATCCCCGACAAGATGGCCATAGGTGTCGTTGATTTCCTTGAAACGATCGAGATCAAGGCAAAGAACGGCGAACATCTGATTGTTGGCAGCGGCATGTTCGATGGTCGAGCTCAGGTGTTTGGTGAATGACGCCCGGTTCGGAAGGTCGGTCAACGCGTCGTAGTGGGCGAGACGCGCGATACGCTCCTGATCCTTTTTCCGCTCCGTGATGTCCTCGGCAACGCCGAGCAGATATTTCGGCTGATCGTCGTCGCCGGGAATGGCAAGCCGCCGGGTGGCAATCAGGCGCTGGCCGTGCTGACGCGTCTCGACCACCTCTTCGTCAAAGGATTGATTTTGTACTCCATGAAGCACTTCGAGGTCGCGCACAAAGGAAAGGCTGGCCTCCTCCGTCGACAGCAGCTCGAAGTCGGTCTTGCCGACGATCTCCTCGCTCGGCATTCCGAAAAACTCTTCACCGGCGCGATTGATCAGGACATAGCGATGCTCCTGCGGTTCCTTGACAAAGAGTATCGCCGGCATGTTTTCGACGACCGCATCGAGGAACGAGCGGGTGCGACGCAACTCCTTCTCGGCCTGCCTGCGCTCGGTGACATCGACCGCGACACTCAGCGTCGCGAGGTGGCCATCATGAGGAAGCATCTTGGCATAAATGATGACATCGATCGGCGTTCCGTCCGCTTTGATGTGCCGCCACACACGATCGCTCCGAACGTCGCCCGGCGCCGCTGTGGCAACAGTTTTGCGCAGCAACTCCTGGTCCTCCTTCGACCTGATGTCGAGCGAGGTCATTTTCATGAACTGTTCGTGGCTATAGCCGTAATGCCTGCAGGCGGCTGCGTTGACCGCGAGATATTTGAAAGTGTTCCGATCCCACAGGAACATCGGAAGCGGATGACTGTCGAACAACAAGCGGAACGATGCCTCCTTCCGCTTCAGATCGGTGATATCGATGCGAATTCCAACGCTGCCGCCGTCGGACGTCCGCCGCTCCATGATCCTCAGCCAGCGATTGCCGAGCAGCGCCTGTTCTTCCTCGTTCTCTGCCTTTCGATGCCGCGCCAGCCGTGCGGCAAGCCATTCCTCCTCGTCGCCCTCGGCATCGGGATATCGCCCGGCCTTCATGCCGGCCCTGAGCGAATCCTCAAACCTCATATCGCTCGTTATCTTGTGACCGTCCCACTCGTGAAGCTCCGCATAGCGGCGGTTCCACATCACGTATCGATCATCCGCGTCAAACAGGACGAATCCTTCCGGAATGACTTCACACGCCTCCCGCAACCGGGCGTGCGCAGCGCGCGCCGAGTGTTCGGCGCGCTCGGCTGTCGCCGCAGCCTCCTTCAGCCGATCGTTGATATGCTTGGTTCTCTTCGCGAAGTGGTAGATCCCAAACAGCGCCGCAATGCCGGCGAGGCTGCTGACCAGCATCGTCGACACCAGAAGAAGCGCGGACCTGCCGAGCCGGTCGACCGACGCGGCAGCTTCATTTTGCGCCCCCAGGGAAGCTTCGGCCTCGAATGTAAGGAGCAGATGCTTAGCGATCTTGGTCTGCTCCAGGATACGCAAGAAGTAGTAGCTCTTGTCGATCGACGTGATCTCGCTGGGCGCCTGGTCGCGCAACTCCTCCCAGCTACGCGTGAGCGCGGCGATCGCCTGGGTGAGCTTCTGCTGCTCATCAAGGGACAGCGCGTTGGAGCCGGATTTTGTGACCCGCTCGACGGCCGCATCGAGCTGGTTGAACTGCCGTTCGGCGTCTGCCAGAACCTTCGAACGATCCGCAGGCGAGAGTTCGAGCGCGACCGCGGTGAAATTGACAAGACTTTGCGAAGCCTTGTCGACGACATCGCGGGCAAGCTTCACGTCTGAGACAGCCCGTTCGATCTTGGCGATGCTGCCGCGCAGGTGTCCCAATTCCAATATGCCGAGCGCCACGGGGACAGCGGCCGCACCGAGTGCCACGGCCACCGCTCCGATGAGCAGCATCTGGATATTGGGGAAGCTCTTCATTTCCTCAGCGGCGCGCGGAAAAATGACTTGCGATTCCAATTCAACGTGGCAGTGCGCCGTAAAGTTTTGGTGAATTCAGCTATGCACGGTAACCATGGAGTATGGACATCATTTGCCCGCCGGGACGGCGAATCCCCCACGCCGCAACTGTTACGGAAAATGGTGAGCAAGCCGGCGCCGCGTGGCTCAGCACGCCTCCGCCAGCAACGATTATTGGAGTTTCCGCACGCCAAGTGGACGGTGGCCTGAAGGCGGCGACTCATCGGCCCCGAAGACCCAGCAGTTTTTCCCGCTATTCGTTAAAGCTTCGGCAACCAAGCCGGCCACGACAGCCAGATCGATACAATTTGAGCGATTTGCTCAATCGCGAAAAAGGGGACTTTTGCGACGCTCGGCGCTCGGACTTCAGGAGCGCGCGATGGGTGAAGCGGAATTCGAACGGTTGCTGGACGCGGTGAACGCGGCCGTCGCACCGATTCCCCAGGAAGATTTCGTGACCGGCATGTTGGCGTTGGGTCTCCAGCCGGAGGCCGCCAACGACAACGGCTTGGCCTGGCCGCTGATTCCCTTCCCCGAAGGCTGGCACGCGACCTGCTGAAACGCGCCCGGGGTGCTCGTCCACCGATCGCAATACCGCCCTCGGTGGATTTGGGTGAGCCTTCAGATCTTTCCCCAAAAACTACTGTAAGTCTCTGATTTTATTGATGGAGGCCACGTCCGGAATTGAACCGGAGTAAACGGTTTTGCAGACCGCCTGAAGGGTTTCTTCCAAGGCCTTGATACTGACGATGAATTCCAGATGCCGGTGAAAAACCCACTGAAATCAATGCGTTTCGCTTGTAGTATACCGCAAACACGCGCATGATTCCGCAACGCAACACCTATCCGAGGCGCTGACGAATCACTGACGTGGGGCGGCCATGGCGGAAAAGCTGACGAATGATTTGATACAGGCGATCAGGGCGCCG
>DATHPL010000230.1:0-10464 GCA_035483915.1 Bradyrhizobium sp. | reverse complement strand
TGCAGACGCCCCGCGACGCGACACAACCATGACTCAAATACTCTGACTCAGGCGACGCTGCCGGCGACGCGGGACTAAACAACCGACTGCGGTCACTTTGACGGGCCAAAGTAAAAATCGACTTAACCGGGCAATTCTTTCACGCTGATGATTGTAATAATTCGCTTCGATGACCGGTGGATATTTTATGCATGTCGAAAGCGGTAATGGCGAACAACTGCGGGATATCAAGGGTATTTGGGATTTCGCCGTCGCCTGCTCGGTTCGCGACAAATTGTGTCGCCGATGTAAAGTTACCTCCACTAGGCAATTTTTGCCGGGCGGGTTATTAGACGTAACAAGAAAATTCTGCCGTCTCCGCCCGTTTGTGGCGGGACGGCCGCGGCAAACTGCAACGAGGAAATCTGGCCATGCGTTACGATGATTTTCGCCGCAGCGACGACATCGATGACCGTCGCGACGACAGTGGCGGCGGGATGGGCGGCGGCGGTATCGGGCTTCCGATGGGGGGCGGAGGGCTCGGCATCGGCACCATTATCGTGCTCGGCCTGGTCGGATACGCCTTTGGCATCGACCCGCGCATCCTGATCGGCGGCGCCGAGATCCTCACCGGTGGCGGCAGCGGGCAGACTTCGACCTACCAGACCGACCGTCGATCAGGAACCGTCAAGAAAGGGGCGCCCACCGACGATATGGGCAACATGATCGCCGGTATTCTCGGCGAGATCGACGATCGCTGGACCGAAATTTTCCAGGCCGCCGGCCAGACCTATACCGGGCCGCGCATCGTGCTGTTTCGCAACGTGACCAATGGCGGCCGCTGCGGCATGGCGCAGTCGGCGATGGGACCGTTCTACTGCCCGCCGGACCGGCAGATCTTTCTCGATACCGGCTTCTTCCGCGAAGTCGAGACCCGATTTCACGGCTGTCAGGGCTCAGCCTGCAAATTTACCGCGGCCTATATCATCGCCCATGAAGCCGGGCATCACGTGCAGAACCTGCTCGGCATTCTGCCGCGCGTGACGCAACAGCAGCAGGCGGCCGGCAGCAAGGCCGCTGCCAATGCGCTTCAGGTGAGGGTGGAGCTACAGGCGGACTGTCTCTCCGGTATCTGGGTCAACCGCGAGGAGAAGAAGCGTCCGGGCTTTATCGAGCCGGGCGATATCGACGGCGCGCTCGCGACGGCGTCCGCGATCGGCGACGACACGTTGCAGCGCCAGGCCACCGGGCGCGTGGTGCCGGATTCCTTTACTCACGGTTCGGCGGAACAACGCAAGCGATGGTTCATGACCGGCTATCAGCAGGGAACCTTGAAGGCATGCGACACGTTTAGCGCCGCATCGCTGTAACCCACGGCTTTACATGAGCTCACTCGACGAATCCAAACAGTTCGTGCCGCTTAACATCGCGGTGCTGACGATTTCGGACACGCGTTCGCTCACCGACGACAAATCCGGCGCGACGCTGGCCGAGCGGATCGTCGCCGCCGGGCACAAGCTCGCCGCGCGGGAGATCATCGTCGATGACGTCGATGCGATCCGCGTCATCATCAAGCGCTGGATTGCGGACGACGGCGTCGATGCCGTCATCACTACCGGCGGTACCGGTTTTACCGGCCGCGACGTAACACCGGAAGCAATCGAGCCGTTGTTTGAGAAGCGGATGGACGGCTTTTCCATTGCCTTTCATATGCTGAGCCATGCCAAGATCGGGACGTCGACGATCCAGAGTCGCGCAACGGCGGGCGTTGCAGGCGCGACCTTCATCTTCTGCCTGCCGGGTTCGCCCGGCGCCTGCCGCGATGGCTGGGACGGAATTCTCGCGGCCCAACTCGATTATCGCACGCGACCCTGCAACTTCGTCGAGATCATGCCCCGGCTGGACGAACATCTGCGCCGGCCCAAGGCGCGCGCATTTTCCGGCGAAGTGGATACCGGTTCGACGTAAGAAAATGCGCTAATCTTAAATTGCGCGTATTCCATCGCAAAACCGGTGGCAACTTTTGCGGAATACGCGCTGGCGCCTCGGCGTGACCTTTAACCGTCAAGGCCAATCGATAAATTTCAATGTATTGGGCTAACGGAACCTTACGAGGTCACCGCGAAGCTGAGCCAGCCTCGATATTGCCGGGGCTTATCGATCGGTGATTTTTGATGACTGTTGTTGAGCCGAGGGCAAAGGTACAGCGCGAGCAGCGACGGCAACTGCACAACCGGTTGGCCTGGATCACCGCCGATAACGGCGTGAGTGAACGCGAGTGCCATGTTCTGGATGTTTCGTCCGGCGGGGCGCGGATCGCGAGCGATGATGCGATGGATGTGAGAGACCGCTTCGAGCTGACGCTCGTCAAGGGTCATCACAGGCGCGAGCTGTGCGAGGTCATCTGGCGTCGTGGCAAGACTTACGGCGTGAAATTCGTGACGTTGCTTCCGGAGATCGCTTCGCCGCCTACCGATCCGATAGAGGCATCAACCCAGCCTTCGTGATCGCGGGTCCCGACTCCTTTGAGGTCAGAAATACAAGCAGCGCCCGCGCGGCCCTCGGCTCATGCGCGGTCTTGGTCAGAACGCCGGCAAAGGAGAACATCGGCTGCACTTCGGCGGGGAGCGCGCCGACGAAACTGATGCCGGGAACATGAATGAGCTCGGCCACCTGCTGGAAGCCGATTTCCGCTTCACCACGCGCGACCACGGCCGCCACCGGCTCGCCGGACGGCGGTCCGCGCACTTTCCGGCTCTTGGCCGCGATCTGATCGGCAACGCCGAGCTTCTGGAACAGGACGGTCGAGAGATACGTGCCGCTGCCACTGTCCGAATAGGCGATGGATTTCGCCGACAGCAATGTATTGCGGAAGGCGGCCACGCTGCCGATGTCGGGCTTGTCCGCGCCTTCGCGCACCACCATGCCGATGAGCGAGCGCGCCAGTTCGACTTTGCTATCGGCTTGCACCAGGCCGCGCTTGCCGAGTTCGTCGGCCGCGCCGCCGTCGAGGATCACGACATCGGCGCTCTCGCCGCGCGAAAGCCGCGTCGGGATCGCCTCCGGCGAATCTCCCATCGAGGGGCCGCGCGTCGTGATCAGATGGTTTCCGGTTGCGCGCTCGAATGCCGGACCGAGCTCGGAATATGCGCCGTGAAAGCCGGAGGAGATCATCACATGGATGTCGGCGGCAGATGCCGCCTTCATCAGCAACAAGGCGGCCATTCCAATGATGGATATCGATCGAACGAGCCGCGGCGGTTTCATGCGCTTCCTCCTGCCTGGATTTTGACAGGCATCGTATCGCGTCAGATCAGCCCATTGAAAGAGGGCAGGCGGCCACAAAGCAAAGGGCGCGGTCGGCTTGACGGCGGTCAACACCGCCGGATGATCCTTTTCAGCACCCGCCAAAAGGCGCACCCCATGTTGCGGCAAGCTTCAGCGCGTAACCGATGCGCTCTTCTCTTGTAATATTCCATCAAGCCAGGCGTGATGCGACGCGATGGCGTCACAGCTCGCGTTCCCAGGTCTCGCCAATCAGGTTCTGCCCAAAACTGCGATGCGGCTCGGTCTTCACGAGCGTAAAGCCCGCCTCCTGATAGATCTTGCGAGCGGCGACCAGAATACTCTGCGTCCAAAGCGTGATCCTGCGGTAGCCGCAGGCGCGCGCGAAGGAGATGCACTCGGCGACGAGGCGCTGCCCTAACCCTTGGCCGCGCGCGCTCGGCTCGACCAGCAGCAGGCGGAGTTTTGCCACCTCGTCGTCGTTTCTGACCAGGAACACCGAGCCGACCGGCCGCCCGTCAATGTCGGCGATCCAGCAGCGTTCGCGCGAAGCGTCGAAGGAGGAAATGAATTTCGCCGCGATCTCGGCGACCAGGGCTTCGAAAGAGGCATCGAAGCCATACTCACTGGCATAGCGGGCACCGTGGCTCTGCACTACAAAGCCCATGTCGCCTGGCCGCGGGTCGCGCAGGATCGCCGGCGGCGAAGGCGTGTGCGCCGCGCGAAGCAGCCGCTCGATCATCTCCATGGCGCCGAGCAGCCGTTTGCGGTCCTCGCCCGCCAGCGTGCCCAGCATCAGCCCGACGTGATCCTGCGAGATCCGCTCGAGCTTGGCGAAGGCGGCGCGGCCTTTGGCCGTCAGGCCGAGCTGGTATTGCCGCCGGTCCGAAGGCAGCGGCTTGCGGCTGACCAGCCCGTCCTCGTCGAATTTCTGGACGATGCGGCTGAGATAGCCGGGGTCGAGCCCGAGTTCCAGGCCAACGTCCTTGGCCGAGAGATCGCCGCGATGGGCAAGCTCGAACATCACTCGAGCCTCGCTCAGCGAGAACGGGGTCTTGAGCAGATGCTGGTCGAGCACCTCAAGCTTGCGGGTGTAGAAACGGTTGAAGGCGCGAACGGCCGCGATTTCCTGCTCGGGCTGGACAAGCGAAGTTTGGGTTGGCATGGCGCATCTCCGATACTTGCCATTGTCAAATAGTTAGTTGACTTTAGCAACTATATCGGAGTTACTTCACGACATGATGATCCGGCTGTGCAGCAGGGTCAGCGAGGAGCGGCCGAGCCGGCGAAGCAACCGCTCTTCCGCGCGAGCGACATTGGGCGCATGGCCGCCGAGCCGCTCATAATGATCGCGCGCGATCAGTAAGCCCTGGTCGGCGAACGGACCCGCCATCATTCGCGCGATCGACCGCAAGCGATCGCGCAAGGCGTGATCGGAATAGGGCGAACGCGCGTAGCGGAACACGCCAGCGCGGGGACGGCCGCCGTCGGAAACCCGCTGAATGAATTGCATGGTTTCGTCGATCCAGCCGTGATCCAGCACGGCGCCGGCGTGCAGGAACATCAGCCATGGCGAGCGCGCCTGGCGGGCGCCGGCCGCCAGCGCCGCCGCGCGTATTCCATCAAAGGGCAGGAATCGGCAGCCCGCGACATCGGCGACCCGCTCGATCACGCCGTTGTCGCCGCGATCTACCAGCAATACCTCGCGGATAACGCCGGCAGCCGCGCCCGGCACCAGCGCGGCGAGCGTGGCGACGGTCGGGTGTTCTGCACCTTCTGTGGGAATAATGACGCTCAGCATGATCTCACGGCCGAAAACCGCGGGAACCGTTATCATCTTGTCACAGTCAAATCAGCCCGCGCCTTGCAGCTTTTTGCGGCAGGCCGGCAGGCATGATCCTCGCGAACGATTTTCCGGTCGTTGTGTTGCGGATCAAATCATCTTGTTCTTGATTTGTTCTCGTTTGATGCTATGTTCGAACCATGAGCAGAGCATCCTCACATGCGCTCAAGCACCCGCCGGTCACGGCGCCCTCCGAACCGGCGGGTGCACCTTCGGCCTTTCCGGAGCTTGCAGTCGCCATCGAACGCGGGCGGCGGCGCGGCCGAGGCGCGCAATCCAACGCCAGCGGCCGCTATGAGGCCGAGGCGCGGGTTGCGTTTGACGACGGCTGGCAGAGTCTTGAAGAACTTCCGCCGTTCAAGACCACGGTGACGCTCGATACATCCCGCAAGGTCATCGCGCGCAACGAGTCTCCCGATATCGGCTTCGATCGCTCCATCAATCCTTATCGAGGTTGCGAGCATGGCTGTGTGTACTGTTTTGCGCGGCCGACCCACGCCTATCTCGGCCTGTCGCCGGGGCTCGATTTCGAATCGAAGCTGTTGGCCAAGCCCGATGCGCCGCAGCTTCTGGAAAAGGAGCTTGCCGCGGAGAATTACGAGCCGCGCATGATTGCGATCGGCACCAATACCGATCCGTATCAGCCGATCGAGCGCGACCACAAGATCATGCGCGGTATTCTCGAAGTGCTGGATCGCGCCTCGCATCCGGTCGGCATCGTCACGAAGTCGGCGCTGGTTGTGCGCGACATCGAAATCCTGGCGCGGATGGCTAAGCGTAATCTCGTCAAAGTGGCGATTTCTGTGACAACGCTGGATGCGCAGCTGGCCCGCACCATGGAGCCCCGCGCATCGACGCCAGCACGGCGGCTGGAGGCGTTGAAGAGGTTATCGGAAGCGGGAATTCCGACCACGGTGATGGTGGCTCCGGTGATTCCTGCGCTGAACGACAGCGAAATCGAGCGTATTCTCGATGCGGCAGCCCATGCCGGCGTCAGGGAAGCGAGTTACGTCTTGCTGCGCCTGCCGCTCGAGGTGCGCGACCTCTTTCGCGAATGGCTGATGGCGAATTACCCGGATCGCTATCGTCACGTATTCACTCTGATCCGCGACATGCGGGACGGTCGCGACTACGACTCGCAATGGGGAACCCGGATGAAGGGTACCGGCCCGATGGCCTGGATGATCGGGCGGAGGTTCGAGATCGCCTGCGAAAAATTGGGGCTCAACAAGCGCCGCTTGAAACTGACTACGGATCATTTCGCAAAGCCCAAGCGCAGCGGAGAACAGCTCAGTCTGTTCTGACGTTGCGTGGCGTGGGGCCTGTCGTTGGACCGCGCGGAGCACTTCTCTCAATAGGTGAATTGTAGTATCGCGGCTCGATGCAAGACGGGTCCACATCAGTCTTCGAAAAACAACCGCGCGTCATTTTGACGACGCCACGGCTGATTCTGCGCACCGCGACCGAGCCGGACATCAAAGTATTGTGGGAGCGGGTCTTGGGCGATAGCGACGTGATGCGCTATGTCTTTCAGGGCGTGCCGATGACGCTCGAAAGAGCCGGGCAAGTGATGCAGAAGTTTTTTACTTTCGGCGACACTCTCACAGGCATCGCCATTTTGACCGAAAAATCCACGGCCGAAATTGTCGGCTTCGCCGGGCTATTTCCATGCGCAGCACTTGGCGCAGACGACTTCGAGATCGGCTTTGTACTTTCGCGTCAGTCCTGGGGCAGGGGCATTGCCACCGAGATCGGCGAGGCCCAACTTGCGTTCGGGTTCGAACAGCTTAATTGCAGCCGATTGCTCGGCCTGGCCGATCCGCAAAACGGGCCGTCCATTCATGCTCTCAAAAAGCTCGGAATGAGATATTTGAACGACATAACGGAACCCGGCCGGCCAAACCGCAGTGTCTTCTGCCTGGAAGTCGCCGAATGGCGCCGGCGTGTCCGTGAACAGCGGGCATAGATCGAATTTTTTCGTTGTACCGGGATCGCCCCTTGCGCACGATCCCACGATGATTCGAGAAAAGTCCGGCAAGAAGCAAATTAAACTGCCGAAAGGCGTTATCGCGGTGACACCGCCGAGCTTTCGTCGCGAGCGCGCGTTGATCAAGCAGGGCGTGTGGCCGGTCGCGGGCTGCGATGAAGCCGGACGTGGCCCGCTCGCAGGGCCGGTGGTGGCGGCCGCCGTCGTGCTGGACCCGAAACGGATTCCAAAAGGCATTGACGATTCCAAGCGGCTGACGGCGGAACGCCGAGAGGCGTTGTTCGAGGAGATTTGCGCGACCGCATCGTTTTCGGTCGCCTTTGCCTCGCCGGCGCGGATCGATCGCGACAATATTCTGCGGGCCTCGCTATGGGCGCTAAAGCGCGCAGTCGATAGTTTGCCGGAAGCGCCGCAGCGCGTCTTTGTCGATGGCCGCGACCGGCTTGCGACGGCTTGCGATTGCGAGGCCGTGATCGGCGGCGACGGAATTGTTGTGTCAATTGCGGCAGCATCGATCATCGCCAAGGTGACCCGCGACCGCCTGATGTGCGCACTGGCACAGGAGTGCCCCGGTTACGGCTTTGAGTCGCACAAGGGCTATAGCGTGCCGGAGCACCTTGAGGCGCTCGACCGGTTGGGTCCATCGATCCACCATCGGCGTTTTTTTGCGCCTGTCGTCGCTGCCCGCGAAAAACATCAGCCGTGGACGATCAAGCGTGACGCCGACCTGTTCGCGCCGGAGGGCGAGATACCTTCGATTTCCGCCACAGTTTGAAGGACGTCACGCTGGAGTTGCCTCCGCGGCAGCCCCGCTTTAAGACCATGCTTTGATCAGGGTGAAACATCGTCGTGCAGGTCCAGGCTGCCGGTGGTCTACTCTGTTGAAAGCAATCCGGTCGCCCCATGCGCTTCACCTCTCTGGTTATCGAACTGATCCGCGCCCGGCCGAAGCTGGTTGTATGGCTGGTGGTGGTGTTACAGGCGATCCTGTGGCTGCTGGTGTCGCTATTGGTATATCGCAGCCCTCCCGGCGATCTGGGTACGGTACTCGCGCTTGGGCGGGAGTATCGGGTCGGAACCGACTTTGGGCCACCACTTGCCTTTTGGCTCGCGGATATCGCGTTTCGCGCGGCGGGTAACCACGTGTTTGGCGTCTACCTGCTGGCGCAAATATGCTCGATCGCGACGTTCTGGACATTATACCTGCTGGCGCGCGCGACGGTCGGCGTGCAGCAGGCGGTGCTGGCGGTTCTGCTGACGATGACGGTGCTGGCGTTCAGCGCACCCGGTCTCGAGTTCGGCCCGCTGGTGCTGGCACGGCCGCTTTGGGCGCTGATCCTGCTGCATTCCTGGCAACTGATCGGCCAGAACCGGCGTAACGCCTGGTTCGCATTGTCGATCGAAGCCGGTCTTTTGCTGCTGACGACCTCCGCCGCGATCTTCCTGTTGGTATTTGTGGTCGGATTTGCGCTGGCGACTTCGCGTGGCCGGCGCATCCTGATCTCGTTCGATGCGCTGTTTGCACTTTTGGTGATCGTGGTTCTGGCGCTGCCTTATCTGATCTGGCTGATCCGCGCCGATGCACTTGCCTTGCCGCATGGGCCGTCACTCGCCGATTTGGGCGGCCGGGCGGAGCACGGCGTCGAACTGCTCGGCGGCCTGTTATTGGCCTCATTGGGTATCGCGATCGTGTCGGCGTTCAATTCCGGCTGGTTCGATCGCGCCAAGGAGGATGCGCCTGTCATTTTCCGTCCCCCCGTTGATCCGGCGGCGCGCGACTTCATCTATTTCTTTGCGTTTGCGCCTGCGCTCGGCGGCTGTCTGATCTCCGGCCTTTACGATCTCGATCGTGTGGTAGGCGGGGCCGGGATCGTGCTTCTGATGTCGGGGTTAGCTGTCATCGTGGCATGCGGCGATCTCATCCACCTGCGGCGGCAGCGGATATTGCGCGCGGCCTGGGCCGCCGTCGTGCTTGCGCCGGCGCTGGCGGTCATCGCGATGACGCTGTCCGTTCCCTGGACCGCGGGCGGCGAGGTCACGACGTCGCTGCCGGCGGCGGCGATCGGGCGTTTCTTCGATGACAGTTTCGAACGGCGAACCAACCGGCATCTGTCGGCGGTGAGCGGCGATGCCCAGCTTGCAACCCTGATCAGCCTGAGCTCCGCGCGCCCGCATCTGTTTCTCGCCGCGACGCCCGAGCGAACGCCGTGGCTTGACCTCGACAAATTCAACCAGACCGGCGGCGTCGTGGTGTGGCGTGCCTCCGACACCGACGGCACGCCGCCGCCCGATATCGCGCGGCTGTTTCCGGGTCTCGCGCCCGAAGTGCCGCAGACCTTCGACCGGCTGGTCAACGGGCGGCAGCCTTTGCTGCGGGTCGGCTGGGCCATCGTGCGTCCGAAGGCGCCGTAACGCCTATGATGTCACCTGTGGTAGCGCCTTGGCGATGGCGCGCAGATCCTGCCATGACAGCCGCTTGTAGGACGGCGAGCGCAACAGATAGGCCGGATGGAACGTCGCCAGCGCGCGGATCACGCGTGTACCGGTGTCGTAGTTGAACCAGCGGCCGCGCGTCTTCATGATGCCTTCGCGCGTCGACAGCAGCGTCTGCGTCGAAGGATTGCCGAGCGTCACCAGAATGTCCGGATCGACCAGTTCGATCTGGCGCTGGATGAACGGCAGGCAGATCTGGGTTTCCTGCGGTGTCGGCGTCCGGTTGCCCGGTGGGCGCCATGGAATGACGTTGGCGATGTAAACCTTGCCGCGATCGAGCCCGATCGAAGCGATCATCCGGTCGAGCAGCTTGCCGGAGCGTCCGACAAAAGGCAGGCCCTCGATATCTTCGTCGCGTCCCGGCGCCTCGCCGACGAACATGATGCGGGCCTTCGGGTTGCCGTCGGCGAACACCAGACGCGTGGCGGTGGATTTCAGCGCGCAGCCGTCGAACTTTTCCAGCATGTCTCGCAGGACCTCGAGCGAGGCGGCGGTGCGGGCCGCCTCCCGTGCGGTCGCGATGGCTGCGTCAGGTGCCGGCAATGGTTCGGCGGCTGGTGCGATGGAGGCAGGCGCGGGTCTGAGCGTCCGGGCCGCGATGGTCTCGGTGGCGGCAGAGGTGGTTTTGACGGCTTCGGGGCGCTCGGACTCGGACAGCCGGTCGACCGGTTCCTCGGAAAGCGCGCAATCGACCCCGGCCTCCAGATAGAAGGTCAGCAGTTGTGCGAGGGTGGGTGCAGGCTCAGGCGTCAACTTGTTGATCTCGAATGGCTTTGGTCAGCAATTCCGCGTGGCGAACATGCTTTCGCGTCCCCGCGGTAGTCCACGCCATTATCCTAAGCCGGATTGCGCTGCAACGAAACGCCCCCAGCCACAT
>DATHPL010000229.1:0-6668 GCA_035483915.1 Bradyrhizobium sp. | reverse complement strand
AAGTCGCGCGCGCGATCGACTATTTCCGCGAAAGCGGCGTCACGATTTTGCTGGTCGAGCAGAACGCCGAGCTTGCGCTCGAACTCGCCACGCGCGGCTATGTGATCGAGACCGGCTCGATCGTGCTCGCCGATACCAGCGTGCGCTTGCTTGAAAATCCAAAGGTCTGGGCGAGCTATCTCGGCGAACAGGATTGGGAATTCGACACGGCCGCGGTTGCTCAGAGCCCGCAGTGAATGAGTTTTCCGCTAACGAGGGAGTTTGAACCATGCGTTTCCTAAATGCCCGCGGCACGATCGCCATAGCCTTCATGATCGCAGCTTCCGTTCAGCCGTCCGCCGCCGAAACCATCAAGATCGGCGTGTTCGGCCCGTTTTCCGGTGACGCCGCCGCGATGGGCGGCAGCGAGAAGGACGCGGTCAGCCTCGTGATCCAGGAAAAGAACGCCGCCGGCGGCATCCGCGGCCAGCAGATCGAGCCGGTCTATGCGGATGACAGCGGCAAGCCGGAGGAAGCGGTCAACACGATCAAGCGGCTGATTTCGCGCGACGACGTTCTTCTCAACATCGGCAGCATCTCCAGCCCCGCGAGTCTCGCGGCCTCGCAGGTCAGCCGTCAATCCGAGACCGCACAGATCGTGGTCGGCGGCACCGCGCAGCGGATCACGACATCGGGCAACAAATGGGTGTTCCGTTCACCGGTACCCGATACGAAGCTCGTCGCCGATCTCGTGGATTTCATCCATGAGAAATTCCCGAAAGTGACGAAGTTCGCATTCCTTTACGTCAACGACGACTTCGGCCGCGGCGGTTTTGAGGCCTTCAAGGCGGCGGGCGCGAAATACGGCTTCGAAATCGTCGACGAGGAGCGTTACACCCGCGGCGACATCGATTTCACGGCGCAGCTTGGGCATATCAAGGCAAGCCCGGCCCAGGCCATGGTCGAGTGGTCGCGCTACACGGAAGGCGCGCTGGTCGCCAAGCAATACGCCCAGACCGGATTGAATCTGATCCGGTTCGGTTCCGACGGCATCGCGACGCCCAAATTCATCGAGCTCGCGGGCCCGGCGGCGGACGGCATCTATTTCACGGCGCATTTCAGTGTCGCGACCACGACGGACATTCCGGTCGCCAAGGACTTCGTCGCGAAATTCAGAAAGGCCTATGGCCGCGACCCGGACTCCTATGCAGCGGAAGCCTATGACGCCGCCACCATGGCCGTCCTGGCGGTCGAAGCGGCCGGCAAGCCCGATCGCGCCTCGGTTCGCGATGCACTGGCAAAGGTCAGCTTCGAAAGCAGCCGCGGCTCTTTCAAGTTCGACGATAAGGGCGATCCGCTGCTGGTCACCCATGTCGTGAAGATCGTGGATGGCAAGGAGACCAACGCGCGTAACATGCCGGTTCAAAACTAGCTTGCGATCCTGCGTCGCATTCATCGGCTGGGCGATGGTCGATACCATTCGCTCAAGCCGGCGATAGCGGCGAGGGCCAATGGGAGGGAAAAAAGATGAACGCAAAAATCATCAAATCGGATAATCCGCAGCCGCTTGCGGTCTACACCGAAGCCTTCGACGTCGGCGGATTGATCTTCGCCGCGGGCCAGTTGCCGACCGATTTCAAGACCGGAATTCCCCTTGAAGCCAAGAAGGACCCGAACTTTCCGTTCTATGGCTCGGACATCAAGAGGCGGACGCATTACATCATGAAGAACCTCGCGCGGACCTTCGAGGCTGCGGGAGGGGCGCTCGACCACATCGTCAAGGCGCAGGTGTTCCTGGAAGACCTGCGCGACTTCCATGCCTTCGACGAGGTGTGGAAGGAATATTTCAAGGTGCCGCCGGCGCGCACAACCGTCGGGACGACGGGCTTGCTGGTCAAGGACGCGCAGATCGAAATCGATCTGATCGGCTATGTGCCGGGCAAGCTCAAAAGCCAGCTGATCAAGTCCGAAAATGCGCGGCCGATCGCGCATTATACCGAAGCGTTCACGGTCGGCGGATTGATATTCGCCGCCGGGCAATTGCCGTCCGATTTCAAGACCGGCGTCCCGGACGAAGCGAAGAAGGACCCGAACTTTCCGTTCTATGGCTCGGACATCAAGAAGCGGACGCATTATGTGATGAAGAATCTCGCGCGCACTTTCGAGGCGGCGGGCAGTTCACTCCATCATGTTTGTAAGGCGCAGGTCTTTCTCGAAGACATCGCCGATCACGATGCCTTCCAGGAAGTGTGGCGCGAATATTTCAAGGAGCCGCCGCCGACCACCGTGGTCGGCACCAGTGGTGTCGAGACCAAAGGACTTTTGGTGAAGGATGCGCAGATCGAGATCGATCTGATCGGATACATCCCGGACAAGATCAAGGCGCGCACGGTGAAGACATCGAATCCCAGGGGTGCTGCGAGTTACGCGGAAGCTGTCGTTGCCGGCGGGTTGGTGTTCGCCGAAGGCGCGCTGCCGACAGACTACACGTCGGGCATTCCTGCTGAAGCCAAAAAGGACCCGAACTTTCCGTTCTACGGCTCGGATATCAAGCTGCGGACGCGTTACGTGCTGAACAAGTTGGCGCGGACTTTTGAAGCGGCCGGCAGTTCGCTGGACCACGTCGTCAAGGCGCAAGTCTTTCTCGACGATTTGAACAATTTCAGCGCCTTTGACGAGGTGTGGAAGGAATTCTTCAAGACGCCGCCGGCACGGACCACGGTCGAAACCAGCGGGCTTCCCGTCAAGGACGCGATGGTGGCCATCGATCTGATCGGCTACGTGCCCGGTGAGGTCGCGCTCTCGGGTTGATTGTAGCGATCCGCAGGGATGTGCCGCGAACGCGTGGATGCCGCAGGATCGATGCGCATCGGCATCAGGACCATATCAAGAATTCGTTTGCTGCATTCAGAAGCCGTTGTTAGGCTTTTGTTTTCACGGTGCGTGGTGCGGAGGAGATCATGAGGGGCCTCAAGCTAGTCGGCATTATCTTTGCGTGTCTGCTGCTGGTGGCGCAACTTCCAGCGAAGGCGCAGGAAAATATCCGCATCGGCGTGCTGCTGCCGTTGACGGGACCGCTCGCGAAGAACGGTCTTGAGAACTGGGAGGCGATGCAGATCGCCCGCGATATGATCAACGAGCGTGGCGGAATCAACGGCCGCAAGGTCGAATACCTGCAAGGAGATGCCAACACGCCGAACGCAGCGATCAGCGAGACCGAACGACTGATCACCAAGGACGGCATCAAGATCACGACCGGCTCGTTTGCTTCCCCGATAGCGATCGCGGTGAGCCAGGCGGCCGAGCGTCATGGCGTGTTTCATTGGGAGACGACGGGGGCGGCCGAAATCATCACGCGCCGCGGCTTCAAGCATACGTTCCAGGTCGGCGCGCCGGCGCGCAAATACGGCCAGGCCGCGGTCGATATCATCGTCAACGATCTTGCCAAGCGGCTGAACAAGCCGGTCGATACCCTGAAGATCGCTCTGTTGTGGGAGAACCGCGCGTTCGGAAAATCCGTCGGCGATGGCATTCGCGCCTACACCCAAGGAAAAGGCATCAAGCTCGCCTATGACGAGGGCTACGATCAGACCGCGACCGACATGACGCCGATCGTGCAGAAACTGAAGGACGTCGCGCCCGACATCGTGATCGCGATCTCGTTCCCCAATGACGCGATCCTGTTTCAGCGCAAGGCCAAGGAGCTCGAATTCAACACGGCGGCGTTCATCGGCGTTTCCGCTGGTTACTCGTCGCCTGACTTGAGGGAATCGATCGGCGATGCCGTGAGCGGCATTTTTGTCGCTGATTTTCCGCCAAAGGTGAACGCCGCGGTGCTGACGCCTGAAACCAGGAAGGTCGCCGACGAATTCTACAAGCGGTATGAGGTCAAGCTGAAGCGACCACCGGCCGGGCATGCGGCAGCGGGTTTCTCGGCCGTCTGGGCGCTGTTCACTGAAGTCTTGCCGAAAGCCAAGACCTTCGAGCCGGACGAGTTGCGCGAGATCGCGCTAAAACTCGACCTGCCCGAGGGATCGCTGGTCAATGGCAGCGGTATCAAGTTCACCAATTTCGACTGGCCCGACGACCCCAAGGATGCTGGGCAAAATCTGCGGGCCTCGATTGGCGTCTGGCAGTGGACCAAGGCGGGCAACGAGGAAGTCTATCCGGCCGAACTCGCAACCCAGCAGCCGATTATGGTGCCGTTGCCGGATTGGAGTAAGCGTTGATTCCGAACCCGGCGGCTGACGTGCATCGCCTCGTCGGCGGAACGCGCCCGTGAACACGATCATCCAGCTCGTGATTTCCGGTCTTCTGATCGGCAGCATTTACGCGCTGATGAGCATCGGCCTGACGCTAATTTTCGGTGTCCTGCGCGTCGTCAACTTCGCCCATGGCGAATTCCTGATGATCGCGATGTATGGCGCCTGGGCGTTCAGCAAATTGCTTGGCCTCAATCCGTATGTTGCGGCTGTCGCCGTCGTGCCTGCAATGTTCCTGTTCGGCGCGCTGGTCTATCGGCTTGTCATTGGTTCGGCGCTGGAGAAGCCGCATCTGGTCGTGGTGTTCGCCACCATGGGCCTGTCGATCTTCCTGCAAAACGCCGCGCTGATGGCGATGACCGCCGACCTTCGCGATGTTCCGCCGATCTTCGGCCGATCGATTTCCGCCGGCCACGTCTTCATCAAGGGCGAGCTCTTGCTCGGCTTTGTCATTACGCTCTGTTGCACCGTCGCCCTGCAATGGGTGATCAAGTACACGTTTCTCGGCAAGGCCATCCGCGCCACCGTGCAGGACGGCGAAGCGGCGAAACTGATGGGGATCGCGGTGCCGAAGATATTCCTGATCACATTTGCCGCCGGTTCGGCGCTGGTCGGGCTTGCGGCCTGCGTGATGCTGCCGTTGTTTTCGGTGTTTCCGACAGTCGGGCTGAACTTCGTGCTGATTGCCTTCGTGATCGTGGTACTCGGCGGCATGGGAAGCATCGAGGGCGCGTTGCTCGGAGGCTTCTGCGTCGGCGTGGTGCAGTCGGTCGGCTCGTACTATGTCGCGCCCGCGTTTGGGCAGCTGTTCTTCTTCGTGCTGTTCCTGCTGGTGATGATTTTCCGCCCCAACGGCCTGTTCGGCCAAAAGGGCGCGGCGACGCTTGGGATGAATGAGTAACGCATGACGGCGATGCCGGGGAGGAGAAGTTTCTCGCGAATTTCCGCGATGCCGCAACGCGGACGGCTCTCCTGGTTTGAGATCGTTTTGCTTGGAGGTTGCGCCGTCTGGGTTGGCTTCGATCTCGCGCCGGCTTTACAGGACGTCGTCGTTCTCTCTTTCCTTTTCGCCGGTCTTGCGCTCGCCTGGAATATTGCCGGCGGCTGCGCCGGATTGATCTCATTCGGCCACGCCGCGTTTTTTGGGATCGGGGCCTATACGTCGACCATCCTGTTTCAAAGCTACAATATCACGCCCTGGTTCGGAATTTTTGCCGGTGCCGGGGCCGCGGCACTTGCCGGCGCGGTGCTGTCGCTGATCTGTGCGCGGCTCAAGGGGCCGTTCTTTATTCTTTCATCGCTCGCGTTCGCAGAAGTCGTGCGCATCGTCGCGCTGAACTGGTCGTCGGTGACCGGCGGCGCCGAAGGCCTGTCGATCCCGCCGGTGCCTGATTTGGCCAATATGGTGCTCGGTTCGAAGCCCGCTTATGAGACGTTGACCCTGATCTATCTGATTTTGGCCTATGCGATCATGCGTTGGCTTGAAGCGTCACGATTCGGATTCTATCTGTTCGCGGTTCGAGACAATGATGAGGCGGCCGCTGCCGCCGGCATCAATCCGCTGATAGTTCGTTCCTCGGCAATGGCGCTGAGCGCGGCGCTGACTGGGGTAGGGGGCACGATTTTCGCGCAATACTTCCTTTATCTCGACCCGACCTATGTGATTTCTCCTGAACTGTCGTTTCAGTTTGCGCTGTTGCCCGCCGTTGGTGGGCTCGGGACCGCCATCGGCCCTATCCTCGGCTCCTTTCTCATCACGCCGTTGTCGGAGTTGTTGCGCGCGAATCTCGGCAACGCCGCGGCGGGACTGCATCTTGTGATCTATAGTGCCGGGTTGATTATCGTGATGCTGTATTTCCCGGCCGGCATTGCCGGCGCGCTCGAAAAACTCAAGTCCCGGAAGCCGCGGCCATGAGCGCGCTTTTGGAAGTTCAAGGCGTCAGCCGAACGTTTGGCCCGACCCGCGCCGTTGATCACGTATCCTTTGCCGTTCAGCCGGGCGAATTGCTGGGACTGATCGGGCCGAACGGTGCAGGCAAGAGCACGCTGTTCAATCTGATTGCGGGCGTAATGTCGCCATCTGGCGGGAAGATTGCGCTGGACGGCACAGATGTGACCGGTTGGAAATCGTATGACATGGCGCGGGCCGGCGTCGGCCGCACCTTTCAGATTCCAAAACCCTACCGGCAATTATCCGTCATTGAGAACGTGATGATCTCAACCTTTCTGCGCGAGCGGTCGACCGTGGGCGCGCGCGAGCTGGCGGACGTGACGCTGAGCGATCTTGGACTGGCGCCTTATCGCGACCGGCCGGCGAGCGAATTGACGGTCGGGCTCTTGAAGCGGCTGGAAGTCGCCCGCGCGCTCGCGATGCAGCCGAAGCTCGTGCTGTTCGATGAGATCATGGCCGGCCTGACCCCGACCGAG
>DATHPL010000228.1:0-4511 GCA_035483915.1 Bradyrhizobium sp. | reverse complement strand
ACGAATGGGCTGGGGGAAAATCCCCTGGTACACCATCACTGACAGCTTCGACGCCGACTTCGGCGTTGGCGAGTGGCACGGCCACAACGCGTTCATCCGCGATGGCGATCGCGTATTCCGGACTTACCTCATCAACAGCCGTGGCGACGAGGCGATGGGCACCGTCTGGAGCTACCTCGACATGACGGCGCTGGGACGTCAGGAGATATGGGAAGACTCGCCAGAGGGCTATCCGCAAGAGCGGCCGTACAAGTGGTGGAACTGGAACGAGAGTTACGTCCCCAATACCGCGCCTGACCCAAAGTGGGTTCAAGTATCTGATGCGGGCGAGGCCGCCTTTCGCAAACGTGACGCGGGCGCGAAAGGATGAGCGGGGGCTATGCGATGAACGTTGCGCGCTCCGAGGACGAAGGCGCCATGGCCGGATTGGCCGCAGGCAGATGGTTACGTTTTGCCGCAGCCCCGACCTTTGCGATCATGGCGCTCCTGACGGTCGTTCTCGATAGTGGTCTGCCGATTGTGCTGTGCTCGGCCGCGGGTCGCTTTGGGCTGAGCGGAATGGCGCCGATGTACCTGCTGATGGCTGTGTTTCATTCGGCGCCATGGCTGAACCTGATTTCACGGCGACGAAACGTTGCCCATTACTGATGAGGTGCCATCGCGACTCTTTTCACAGGCCTCGATCGTTCTAGCTGCATCAACGCAATGGAGCAGACGCCATGAACCTGAAAGACAAGAAAGTCGTCGTTACCGGCGGGAGCCGAGGCCTCGGCCTTGGATTGGTCGAAGCACTGGTTGCGCATGGCGCCAAGGTGATAGTTGTCGCCCGCGATGGCGATGCGCTGGCCGCCATTCATGCCCGGCTCGATGTCGGTGTGATCTCCGCCGACGTGACCGAGGAGAACGAAGCCTATCGCATTTTGTCTGAAGTCCATCCGGAGGTCCTGGTGCTGAACGCCGGCGCAAAACCTCCGATGGGCCGGTTGGATCAGTTGAACTGGACGGATTTCAGCGCGGCGTGGGAGACCGACGTCAAGGCCGGTCTCTATTGGATACAGGCGGCGTTGAAGACGCCGCTTAAGGCCGGCAGCCGCGTCCTCGTCGCTTCCAGCGGCGCGGCCCAAAACGGGTCACCACTTTCTGGTGGTTATGCCGGAGCCAAGCGGATGCTGTGGTTGATGGCGAAATACGCCAATGGCGTGTCGATGCAGAACAAGTTCGGAATCCGCTTTCAGGCGATCGTGCCGTTGCAGATGATCGGCAATACCGGGGTTGGCGACGCCGGCGCGGAGGCCTATGCGCACACGATGGGTATCGGACGCGACGAATTCCTGGCGCGTTTCGGCGCGCCGATGCCGCCGAGGGAGTTCGGCGATAAAGTGGTTTCCGTGCTCGAAGACGCGGCTTACGCTGAGGGTATGGTTTTCGGGCTTAAGGGCGACACCGGGATAACCGTGCTTGAGGGAGCGGCGGCTTGAACGCAGAGCCAACGTCATCGGACCGCAACGGGCGTGCGGAGTTGCTGGCACTGACGGGCGAGTTGCGTGGCGAATTACACCGCTACTGCGCACGGCTGATGGGATCAGTGATCGACGGCGAGGACGTCGTGCAGGATACGCTCGCCCGGGCGCTGGTAGCGCTCGAGGAAGTCGAGGAGGAGATGCCACAACTTCGGCCCTGGCTGTTCAAAATTGCGCACAACCGCGCGCTCGACCTGTTGCGCAGCCGAACAATACGGAAGGCGGAGCCGATCGAAGCCGCATCCGAGATTGCCGACGAGGCCAACCCGGACCCGATGGAGGTCTTGATGCGTCAGGAAGCCGTTGAGACCGCGGTATCGCGCTTTGCGGAGCTTCCGCTTCTCCAGCGCAGCGTCATCATCCTCAAGGACGTGCTCGATGAGTCCCTGAAAGATATCGCCGACCTTCTCGACCTGACCGTCGATGCCGTAAAGGCCCATCTGGCGCGCGGGCGGGCGCGTCTTCGCGAAATCAACACGCAAGCGGTTACACTTTCCGCGGCGAGGCCGCCATCGGCTGCGACTGCGCGTTACGTGACGCTCTTCAACGCGCAGAATTGGGATGGCCTGCGGGCGCTCCTGGCGGACGATGTCAGGCTTCATCAGTCGACCTATCCGGCTCGTGCTGGCGCCGCCGAGGTCGGCATGTTCTTTACGATCTACGCCAAGTTCGAAGGCGTACGGCTTCAGCCTGCCTGGGTGGAGGGCCGGGAAGTGATCGCGGTGTTCGAGGATAGTGCCGGCGCAAAGCCCAGCTATTTCATGTGGCTCGAATGGCAGAACGGCCGCATCAACTTCATCCGCGATTATCGTTACGCACGCTATATTGTGGATGATGCCGAATTGGTGCTGGCGCCGCATGGCGAGGCTGCTGACGGCGGCGGTTGACTCGCACCGCATGAAACCCATATCCCAGCAGCGAGTTTCCACCTGACCAAGGCGAGGGGTCGATGACACGCGTGCGCTGTGTGACTGAGATGGGTATGGGCGTCGACGTCCATGGCCGGGATGTGACGAAAGCGGCGAAGCGGGCAGTGTCCGACGCGATCCGCCATTCCAGCCTCGGGTTTTTCCGGATGCTGGGCAAAACCGCCAACGACATGCTCGTCGATGTCACGATCGCGGTGCCAAATCCGGAAGCCGTCGACACCGAGGCGGTCGCGAAGGAACTGCCTTACGGCACGAAGAAAGTAACCGCGGTCAAAGGCGGCCTCGAAATCCTGTCTGAGAGCGGTAACGATCCCATTCTGATTGCCAACGCGGCTGTGATCGTCAGTTTTGACGATGGCAAGACTGACTGAAAATAAAAAGACTGACTGAAAAATAAAATGTGGGGCTGCACCCACGGGGAGCGAGTTGCTGATGTCCGATCTTTCCGCCTTTCCCATCACCAAGCGCTGGCCCGCGAAACATCCGGATCGGCTTCAGCTTTATTCGTTGCCGACGCCGAACGGCGTCAAGGTCTCGATCATGCTGGAAGAGATCGCGTTGCCCTACGAGGTGCATGTGGTCGACTTCAACAAGGACGACCAGAAGACGCCGGAGTTCCTGTCGCTCAATCCGAACGGCAAGATACCGGCGATCCTCGATCCGAACGGACCTGGCGGCAAACCGCTTGGGTTGTTCGAATCTGGCGCCATCCTGCAATATCTCGCCGAGAAAACCGGCAAGCTCTTGCCGGCTGATGCTGCACGCCGTTACGAAACCATCCAATGGGTGCACTTCCAGATGGGCGGTATCGGGCCGATGTTCGGCCAGGTTGGCTTCTTCCATAAATTCGCCGGCAAGGAGATCGCCGACAAGCGGCCGCTCGAGCGCTACGTCGCGGAATCAAAACGTCTGTTGGGGGTGATTGATTCCCGCCTCGCTGGCCGGCAATGGATCATGGATGACGAATACACGATTGCCGATATCTCGATGCTCGGCTGGGTGCGCAATCTGATCGGATTTTACGGCGCGCGCGAACTGGTCGCGTTCGACGAATTCGGCAATGTCTCGGCGTGGCTCGATCGCGGCCTAGCGCGGCCGGCGGTCCAACGCGGGGTTGAGATTCCAAAGCGTCCGTGACCACGCGGCCTTTCCCGATCAGCTATGCGGATTTCGCCCGGATGTGTCGTGCTGTTCATCGTGGCGGCGATGCCTGACGCGGTCTATTCTGACGGCAAAGCGTGGAAAAAGGGGACATCGCTGCCATGACGAAATTGACCAGGATCTTGCTGATATCGACCGCGCTTTACGCCGTGGTCGCCGTTTCGCCGGCGTCTGCCGAACTGGACGTAGCCAAACTCAAGGCCTCGATCGAGACCTCGGTGGAAGCCGATTATCCGAAGCTGGAAGCGCTCTACAAGGACATCCACGCCCATCCGGAAGTCGCCTTCCAGGAGGTAAAGACCGCGGCGAAGCTCGCTGCCGAAATGCGTGCGCTCGGCTTTGAGGTGACCGAGAAGGTTGGCAAAACAGGTCTCGTCGCGATCTACAAGAACGGCGACGGCCCGACCATCCTGGTGCGGACCGAACTTGACGCGCTGCCGATGGAAGAAAAGACCGGGCTTCCCTATGCCAGTCGTGACAAGACTGACTGGAACGGGCAGGAGACCTTCGTCGATCACAGCTGTGGCCACGATATTCACATGGCGAGCTGGGTCGGCACGGCGAAGATGTTGGTCGGCTTGAAGGATCGCTGGCATGGTACGTTGATGTTCATTGCCCAGCCCGCCGAGGAAACGGTGTCGGGTGCCAAGGCGATGATCGCCGACGGGCTGTTCACGCGCTTCAAGAAGCCGGATTTCGGTTTTGCCCTGCACGACGGACCCTTCGCTTACGGAACCCTGAATTATCGCACGGGCATCGGGTCGTCGAATTCCGACAGCCTCGACCTGACGTTCCACGGCCGGGGCGGTCATGGTGCCGCGCCACAACGGACCGTCGACCCCGTGATGATCGCCGCGCGCTTCATTGTGGACGTGCAAAGCGTGATAAGCCGCGAAAAGGA
>DATHPL010000227.1:0-3845 GCA_035483915.1 Bradyrhizobium sp. | reverse complement strand
CGGAACCGTTGACGCCGAGCACGCCGATCTTGGCGTCGGGATAGAACTGCAGATGGATGTTATCCAGCACCTTGCGGGTGGGATAGCTCTTGGTCAAACCCTGCATGAAGTAGACGAATTGGCGCGCCATCGGGGCCCCTGGAATACGGATTTTTAAGGATGTTTGGCTTGCCGTCATGTAGCGGCGCGGCCCCCAAAGGGCAACCGTTGAACCGCCCCGCGGGGTGCGGTTTTCCCTCTGTTCACCAGTGTTCACCAGTAAGAACACGGATCGCGACAATTGAAACCTTCTTTTAATAAGTTGCGTCCGAAACTCCTGCCAGCGCCTCCAAAAAGCGCTCCGCCGTCAGAAGACGCGGAAAAAAAGCAGGATTCGTCATGGCGAGCATCGATTCGGCATCCCTTCCCTCCCCGGCAGAACGCCGCGACGGACACACCAATCCCTTCGCCGGAATCCGCGCCTTCTTCAGCGATTTCCTCGCCAAGGCATTCAACCCCTACCGGCCGGAACTGCATTACATGCGCGGACCGGGCCCGGCCTGCCGCGCCAAGCTGGCTGCCGCCCGCCGGAAGGCGAACTGACCTTCCCCGCTCCGACGCCTTTCACCTGCAATTTTGATGATGAGGGCGCTTGCCTGAAAAAGCGCCGCGCGCGACCATGCGCCCCTCCTTAAAGGCGGCGTGGATCAAACGCCGCCCATGATCGACAGAAATGGATCTCGCCATGACGCGGCTACGCTGTGCAATTCTCGATGACTATCTCAATATCTCGCTCAAACTCGCGGACTGGTCCAAAATCGAGGATCGCGTCGACGTCACCGTCTTCAACCAGCCGTTTGCCTCGCAGGACAGCGCCGTCAGCGCGCTGAAGGATTTCGAAATCATCCTGGCGATGCGCGAGCGCACGCCGTTTCCGCGCGCGATGTTCGACGCCCTGCCCAAACTGAAGCTGCTGATCACTTCGGGTATGCGCAACAATTCGATCGACCTGGAGGCCGCCAAGGACAAGCAGGTGGTCGTATGCGGGACAAAGTGGTCGAAAGACCCTACGGCGCCCCTGACGATGGGCATGATCCTGGAACTGACGCGCAATATCGGCCGCGAGAACGCCCGCATGCATGGCGGCGAATATCTTCAGAAACATATCGGCATCGAAATCGAAGACAAGACGCTCGGCGTGGTCGGGCTCGGCAAACTCGGCGCCAAGGTGGCTGGCCTAGCCAAAGCGTTCGGCATGAACGTGATCGCCTGGAGCCCCAACCTGACGGCCGAGCGCTGCAAGGAAGTCGGCGTCGGTTATGCCACCAAGGAGGAACTGTTCTCGACCGCCGACTTCATCACCATCCATGTGGTGCTGAGCGACCGCTCGCGTGGCCTCGTCGGCGCCGCTGACCTCGCCCGCATGAAGCCGACGAGTTTCATCGTCAACACCGCGCGCGGACCGATCATCGACGAGATGGCACTGCTGGAAACGCTGAAAGCCCGCAAGATCGCGGGTGCCGCGGTCGACGTGTTCTCGGTCGAGCCGCTGCCCGTCGACCATCCCTTCCGCAAGCTCGACAACCTCGTGCTGACGCCGCATCTCGGCTACGTGACGCAGGAGACCTTCATCGCCCACTACAACCAGATGGTCGAAGGCATCGACGGCTGGCTCAACGGCGAGCCGGTGCGAAAGCTGGCGTAGTTCCTCGGGAGGATTTCAACGTCATTGCGAGGAGTGAAACGACGAAGCAATCCAGCACCTCTTGCCTTTAACTGGATTGCTTCGCTTACGCTCGCAATGACGCTTTAGGTTCAAGAAACAAAAAGGCGCGCCCGAGAGCGCGCCTTTCGTATTTTCCTGCGTCATCTTTCTTGATCGCTTTAGCGCACCGTCACCGGCGGAGGCAGTGGCGGCACCGACGTCGGTTGCGTGCCGGGCACGTTCGGCGCTACCGCCGGGCCAGCACTTGATCCGGGCACGGGTGCCGCGGAAGCCGTGGTGGTCGATCCGGGCGGCGGGCTGCCGGGCCACACGACCACGCGGGTACCGACCTTGACGCGGTCGAACAGGTCCGAGACGTCCTCGTTCAGCATGCCGATACAGCCCGACGAGACGAACTTGCCGATCGTCGACGGCTGGTTGGTGCCGTGGATGCGATAGACGGTGCTGCCGAGATACATTGCGCGCGCGCCCAGGGGATTGCCCGGGCCACCGGCCATGAAGCGCGGCAGATAGGGCTGGCGCTCGATCATTTCGGTCGGCGGATGCCAATCCGGCCATTCCGCCTTGCGTGAAATCTTCTGCACGCCGTTCCAGGTGAATCCGTCGCGGCCGACGCGGACGCCGTAGCGGATCGCGCGGTTATTGCCGAGCACGTAATAAAGATAGGTGTTGGGCGTATCGACGATCAGCGTTCCCGCCGGCTCTTTGGTGACGAAGTTGACCTCCTGCCGGCGCAAGTTCGGCGGCAGGTTGACGGGCGCCGCATCCGGCTGCTCTTCCGGGGGCAACAGGCTGGCCGTGCGGTTGTCCGGTCCTTGCGGCGGCTGAACGCTGCCGGTGACATTGCCGGAGCCCATGTTAGCGGAGCCAACGGCGGCAGGTGGCCGAGAGCCACGGCCGTAGTCATCGGCGGGGTCATAAGCCGGCTGCGGCGGCGGACCAGGTGGCCGGTCTGCGTAAATAACCGGCGGCGGATCGGTGCGGCCATAGCGTGGATCATCCGGCGACATCACAGGACCGGAATAGCCTCCCGGCGGCGGCGCGGGACGGCCGTAACGCGGATCATCCGGCGACATCACGGGACCGCGGTCCGAATAAAGTCCTTGGGGACGGCCATAGCGGGGATCGTCCGGCGACATGATCGGACGATCCTGGTCGGGATAAACCGGGCGGCCGCTGTAACGGGGATCGTTCGGCGACAGCACGGGACCGGGCGGCGGCAGCGCGGTCGAACCGGGACCGCCATTCGGTCCGTCGTCGTCTTCCAGCACGTCATATTCCTGCGGGCGAGGCGCACCGCGATAGTCAGTCGGATAACGGGCCGGCGGATAGGGTGAATAAACCGTCCCCGGGGGCGGATAGCCCTGCGCCGAGGCCGGAGAAGTCCCCACAGCCTCTACCGCCAAGGCAGCAGAAACCGCGGCACAAATCGTCAGAATGCGATTGGTCATCATTGCTCTTGTATAGCCCCACGTCCTGTATAGCCCCAAGGCGCCACCGGATCGTTAACGGGAGATGACGGAAGATCGCGGCGCATTCAAGACAATAACCGTTGTTGACGCCCGGCTCGACCCTTCGTGAACGCTCGGAACCCGGTTTTTAGCGGTTTTGGCCGTCGCTAGGCGGTTCCCAGAGCCCAGGATGGTTGACCGGCCAGACCGCGACCAAGATTACGACGAATACCTGCGGCGGCGAGGTGACAGTCCGCCTTCCGATTTCAAATCGTGACGAGATTTCACAAGCGTCGCAAGGCGGTTGCGCTATCCTTGAATGCGCGTGATTCGTCGCTGTCCTGCGCGCGCTAAATCACCTCCACCTAGTGGCCACCGCGTTCCCGTTTGCCAGCTTTCCCAAGAATCCCGCGCGCCATGCTCCCCGGTTTTCGTTTCCTGTTCGCAGCGATCATGTTGTCGATGTCGCTCCTTGTTTTCGGGCTGGGCGCGGCGGCTCTGCTGCGCGCCGCCCATGAGTCCTTTGCCAGCAATTCATCCTGGCGCGCCGCGCCGGAAGTCCCGTTTGCCCAGCATCCCGACACGACGATGCCGGTGCTCGCCACCCTGCGCGTCGAACCGCCGGCCATGGAGAAGCTGAACGACGAGGTCACGATAGTGGCCGCGCCCGCCCGAGCGGAGCCTGCCGC
>DATHPL010000226.1:0-1700 GCA_035483915.1 Bradyrhizobium sp. | reverse complement strand
GCCGAACTCGTAGTCGGCAATCTTGCCGGTGGTGTAGTCCATGATGCCGCTGCCACCGAGCGCGGGGTTGACCAGGATGCCGGTGCCGAGTGCGCCGACGATCCCGCCGATGCAGTGGACGCCGAAGACGTCGAGCGAGTCGTCATAGCCGAGCGCGTTTTTGACCGCGGTGACGAAGAACAGACAGACCACGCCGACCACGAGGCCCAGCACAATCGCGCCCATCGGACCGGCATAACCGGCCGCTGGCGTTACCGCGACGAGGCCTGCGACCGCGCCGGAGATCACGCCGAGCACCGAAGGATGACCCTTGATCATCCATTCGGCGAACATCCACGACAACGCCGCTGCCGCGGTTGCGACAAAGGAGTTGGTCATGGCGAGCGCGGCGCCGCCATTGGCTTCAAGATTCGACCCGGCGTTGAAGCCGAACCAACCGACCCAGAGCAGCGAGGCGCCGATCATGGACATGGTCAGCGAGTGGGGGGCCATCAAATCCTTGCCGTAGCCGATGCGCTTGCCGATGATCAGCGCGCCGACGAGGCCTGCAATGCCGGCATTGATGTGCACGACGGTGCCGCCAGCGAAGTCGATCGCGCCCTTCTTGAAGACCCAACCGGCGTCGGCATTGACGGCCGCCAGCTTGGCTTCCGCCGCGGCCTTTGCCGCCCCGTCGCTGCCCGCCGCGGCAATCGCCTTGACTGCATCCGAGATCGCATCCGGTCCGGCCCAGTACCAGACCATGTGGGCGATCGGAAAATAGATCAGCGTGACCCAGAGCGGAATGAACAGCGCCACCGCCGCGAACTTCATGCGTTCGGCGAATGCACCGACGATGAGGGCGGGCGTGATGGCGGCAAAGGTCATCTGGAAGCAAACGTAAACGAGCTCGGAGATGTTGGCGTCAACGCTGAAGGTGGCGGCCTTGGAATCGGGTGTCACGCCCGACAGGAAGGCTTTCGAAAAGCCACCGAAGAAGTCGGAGCCGCCGGTAAAGGCAATGCTGTAGCCGTAGAGCGCCCAGAGAACGACGACGATGCAGACCGTATAAAACACCTGCATCAGGACCGAGAGCATGTTCTTGGAACGGACAAGGCCGCCATAGAACAGTGCGAGGCCTGGAATCGTCATCAACAGCACGAGCACCGTCGAGGTGAGCATCCAGGCATTGTCGCCCTTGTTGATCGTCGGCTCGGCATAGGCCGCCGTTGCGGCGAACAGGCCGACGGTGAGGGCCGCCAATCCCGTACTGGTGGGACGCTTGAACGTCATTTTCGTATTACTCCTGATTGGAAAAAGTTGAGCGCGCCGGATTTTACAGCGCTGCGGCATCCGCCTCGCCGGTCCGGATCCGAACCGCGTTTTCGAGATTGATGACGAAAATCTTGCCGTCGCCGATCTGGCCGGTCTTGGCAGCCGACGTGATGGCCTCGATGGTCTTGTCGACCTGATCCGAGGCGACCGCGACCTCGATCTTGATCTTGGGCAGGAAGCTCACTGCATATTCGGCGCCGCGGTAGATTTCGGTGTGACCCTTCTGCCGGCCATATCCCTTGACTTCGGTAACGGTCAGGCCGTGTACGCCGATGGCGGTGAGGGCATCACGGACTTCTTCGAGCTTGAATGGCTTGATGATCGCCATAACGATTTTCATGGGTCTTAATCCCCGCTTGGACTCGGCGCTGAAGACCGAGCGATCT
>DATHPL010000225.1:0-4655 GCA_035483915.1 Bradyrhizobium sp. | reverse complement strand
GTAGTCGATCACCGCGCTGGCGCGCTTCTGATAGGCCTGAATGGCGAGGCCAAAGCCGTCCCAGCCCGCGAGCGAGGCGTCGGAAAAGCTGGCTGCGATCACCTCCAGCGAGAGTTCGAGCCGATCGGCCTCTTCGGCGTCAACGGTGAGGTTGAGGTCGAAGGATTTGGCGCGCTGCGCCAGATCGATCAGCCGTGGCACCAGTTCGCGGAGCACGCGCGGCCGGCTCAACGCCTCGAAGCGTGGATGCAGCGCCGACAGTTTGATCGAAATGCCCGGCCGATCGGGCAGGGGACCCGTGCCGGCGCTGGCGCCGATCGCCTCAATCGCGCTTGCATAGGCATTAAAATAGCGCTCCGCGTCGGCGGCGGTGCGCGCGCCTTCGCCAAGCATGTCGAACGAGTAGCGAGGCGCGGCGCTTGATTGTGCCCGCGCAAGCGCGGCCTCGATGGTCTCGCCGAGCACGAAATGGCTTCCCATCAGCCGCATCGCCTGCCGTGTGGCGGCGCGGACGGCCGGCGCGCCGAGGCGTTTCACCAGCCGGCCGATGGTCCCGTCCGGAGTCTCGCCGGGCTGAATGACCCGCGCCGACATGCCGAGCGCCCAGGCCGAGGCATTGACCAGGAACGCGCTCGATCTGGTCTCGTGGTGGATGAAGTCACCTTCGCCGAGCTTGTCCTCGATGAAGCGGTCGGCGGTGCGCGCGTCCGGCACCCGCAACAGCGCTTCCGCCAGCACCATCAGCGCGAGACCCTCTTTGGTGGAGAGCGCGAATTCGCGCAGCATGTCCTCGACGCCGCCAAGCGGATCGTCGTTGGCGCGGATGGCCTCGATCAGGCGCGTGGCGGTCTGATCGATTCGCGCCTCGCGATCGCCGCTGAGGCAGGAAGCGCCTAATAGCTGCCTTGCGATGGCGATGTCGTCCGCAGCGTAGGGCGCCGTGAAGGAGGGCAGCGCGAAAGTGGAATGGCTGGCGGGTTCGGAATGCATCGCGGGCTCCGACGCGAGAATCCGTCGAAGCATATATGATAAGCCGCCTTGAAAGGAATCGGCTTTGCGAAAGCGCTGGGCTGGTTCTAGCCGGCTCTCAGCGAAGCGCCGTGGCCGATCGGCGCAAGAGATGGCCGATCCTGGCGCTTGGACCAGGACACATAGCTTGCAACCAGCGTCATGATCGCAACACCGGCGAGGCTGACCAGGATCTGTTCCACGATCGAGCCGGATCCCGTCACGAGAACGAAGTGACCGGCAAAAGACAGGAGCACGCCGGCACAAAACACCGATAACGCCTGTTCGCCGCACACGATCAGCGGCTTGAAGACCGGCCAGTCCAATCCGTGCCACCGCCTCGGGATCAGTCGCGTGGCAAACAGCGCCACGACGATGAAATGCAGCAGGCGATAGGGCGCAAGATTGACCTTGTCGATCGGAATGAACGCATCATGCAGCCAGACCGGCAGCAACTCGCCCAGCGCAGGGAAACGCCCGGCCATCGTCATGGCGAATGCAAATACAAGATAAGACAGTCCGAGATAACCCCAGATCGGTGCCCGAAAGCGCGTGCGCAGCCGGCTGACGCCGCCGAGTGCGCACCAGGCGCCGAGCACAAACAGCAATTGCCAGCAGAAAGGATTGAAATTCCAGTTTCCGTCCGGAAAGGTCTGCAGTGTCCAATCGAACTGACGCGCGGCAACGTAGAGCGCGACTGACGCGCCCAATGTGAAGCCGGGTGCTCGCAGTAGCAGCCACAACACGGCCGGAAAGCATGCCATCAGCAAGACGGAAAGCTGAAGAACGTCGAGGTTCAGCGCCTTGGATTGCAGCAGCAATCCGTGCGTGATGGTGCGGACCGGATCGTCGAGGAGGCCCGCGACATTGAACTCATAGATGATGTCCGGCGCGGCATAGCGCGTGGCGATATCGCCGATCGATACAGCGTAGATCGCAAACAACACGATGAACGCGGCGTAGAGCTGCCAGGCGCGCTTGAGCACCCGCGTGGCGCCGACGATGCCGCCGCGCTCCAGCATGATGGGCGCATAGGTGAGTGCGGCGGTATAGCCGATGATGAATACGAACAGGTCGACGGCGCCGGAAAAACCGAAGTTCCGCGGCGTGATCCAGCCCACCATATTGTTCGGGATGTGGTCCACGAAAATGAACCAGTTCGCCAGACCGAGAAACAGATAGAGCCTGGTGTCGCCCGCATGGCGAACGAGCGCAGTATTGGCATTCATGAGAATAATTTCGTCTGGGGCGTTCTGCCGGCGTTGCAATGAACGCAGGACGTAAGGCGGTTCGGCCGCACTTGCAAGGCGGCTCGCCGTTACGTGAGTCATAGGTGATGTTCCGTTGCGTCAATGGTAAAGCTTGCGAGGGAACACGAAGCCGTGAGCGTCGGGAATATTTAGAATCCGTTAAGCGAATCGGCGCGGCTTTCGCCGCCTCAATCGTTAACGGCAGATATCCCGGGAGAAAGCGGCAGCCCGCTGGCACGGGGCGCGGCGTTCGCGCCGTACTTGATCAGCAGGGCAAGAACGATCGCAAGCAGAATGGCAAAAAGAAGCCGTCGTTTCATGGCGGCGAGTGTGGCACCGGCATTCCTCAAGTCAATTACGGATCGCAGGGGCGGCCCGTTTTCAAAAAAAGCGACGCTCCGGCCACCGAGAGCAGCCGGAGCGCTTCAGCGATTCGCAAAGGAAAGGCCGATCAGTACGAACAGACGTTCACGGTGCGGAAGCGGTAGCCATACGGCGTCAGTACGCGATGGGTCACATAGCAGCCGTCGTCGACATAGCCGACACCGAGGCCGAAGCCGCCGAAGTGGCGATGATGGAATCCACCCCAGCCCCAGCCGCCAAAGGGCTTGGCCGATGCGGTGGAGGGAGCAAGGGCTGCGACGCTGAGAGAAGCCGTGGCAGCCAATACGATCGTCAGTTTGCGTAACATGGTCGTTCTCCTCGAGTTGCGCGATGGGCGCGGGTTGCAGTCAGTTTCACCCCTTGGCCATCAGTCGCGCCGTTTCAAAACGGGGTTCGAGAGAGCACCGCTTCGTTCAAGGAATTTTTTCTGAATGCCTGTTCAGCTTCGGGCGTAAATGGCTGTCGTCGTCGCGGCGGCCGACTTAAACCGCGGCGTTCGATCGTTCAGGCGGCAACGGGCTTTTGGTCGTCGACAAACGCGGACAAGGTGTCCGCCTTGGCGACGACACACACGTTGATCGGCCCCGCGCGGCCGCGGATTTCAACGTCCTGTCGCGGCAGGGCGTCGTCGGCAAGACCCGCCGTCGTGCGCACTTCGTCCGAGAAGATGACCTCGCAGCCCAAGCTTTTGGTCATGTCCTGCAACCGTGCCGCGACGTTGACGGCATCGCCGAGCGCGGTGAACACCATATGGTCGCGATAGCCGATATCGCCCACGATCACTTCGCCGCCGTGAATCCCGACGCCGAAGCGGATCGGTTCGCGCAGGTCGTTTTTGAGGAACTGATTCAGTTCCTCAACATGGAGCGAAATGCGCCCCGCCGCCGTCAGAGCCTGACGGCAGGCGGTCTGCCGGTCGGTCGCCAGTCCAAACAGAGCGAGTTGCCCGTCGCCGAGAAACTGGTTCGGCTGGCCGCCACATTCGATCACGGCCTTTGAGACCGCGCCGAGAAAGCGGTTGACGACAAAGACCGTGTCGAACGGCAAACGGTTTTCCGCGAGCCGCGTCGAGCCGCGCATGTCCACGAACATGCTGACGAGATAGCGCTCCTCGCCGATATGCGAGGGGCCATGACGGGTCGGTGCGGCCTGTGGCGTGAAGATCTGGAAGAAGGAAAGGTCGCTCTCGGGGCGGAGTTGACAGGCGAGCCGGATCGCCGGATCGGCGTCACTTCCGACCCGGTTGAGCACGAACGCTTCGCGGTTGGAGGGCCGCGGCAGGGACGCGCAGTCGCCGATCACGCGAATGCGGCAGGTCGAACAGCGGGCGCGGCCGCCGCATACGCTAGCATGCGGAACCTGGTAGCGCAGGCTTGCCTCGAGCACGGAAAGACCTTTCGGCACCCGGATGGTGCGGCCGTTGCCGTAGGAAAGGGAAATCATGCCGGCGCGCCGCTCGTGGAGGGCGCGAAAGCCGCGGGCGGCGAGCACCACAACGAGCAGGCCGAGATAGCCTATGATGAAGCCGCCCGTGATGCTTTCCAGCGTATCGGCCTGGGCCGGCGTGCCGACCTTGTCCGGGGAAAGATTGACTGCCCGCCACTCGGCGTCAGCGCTTTCCTTCACGATCGTTCGTCCGCTCTGGTAGAGGCCGAGCAGCGCAAGTGTTGGGAGTAGCACGGCCGCGGCCAACAGGAATGGGGCCGCGTATCTGAAGAACGCCTTCATCCGCAGCCAGAAGTAAAGGCCGATGCTGCCGTGGATCCAGGCGATGACCAAAACCGAGAGCGTCATCCAGATCCGGTTCGATGCCGTCGCCCAATAGCCATGGAGCACCTGCGGGTAGTACTTATCTAATTCGAACAGCGTGTGGCCGAGCCGCGTCCCGATGATGTGGGCGGCAATAAGCGTCGGAATGCTCAGGCCGAGCACGAGCTGCAGCGGTTCGATCGCTTTCCAGCGGAATTGCCTGCGCTCGTAAAGCGCCCAGATTCCGAGACCGCCATGGACCAG
>DATHPL010000224.1:0-1905 GCA_035483915.1 Bradyrhizobium sp. | reverse complement strand
CCCTGTAGCCCGGAATGCGTAATGCGAATGTCAAATCCTAAACTCCACTAGAAGCTTGTATTTTCCAGTGGTCCTTCAATTCTAACATTCGCAAAAGTGTCCGCTGCGAAGGGATGCGAATGTTAGAATCGGACCACTGGTATCCCGGCCGGCATCAGCCAGCCTTCACCGGGGTTTCTGCGATCGGAGTCAGCGGCCCCTTGCCGCCGAACCACGCTTTCAGATTATCGACCACGAGTTGATCCATCGCATTACGTGTCACGACCGATGCCGAGCCGATATGCGGCAGCAGCACGACATTCTGCATCGCCTTGAGGTCATCCGGCACGGCGGGCTCGTTGGCGAAGACGTCGAGGCCCGCGGCCAGGATGGTGCCCGACTTCAACGCGGCGATCATCGCTTCCTCGTCGACCACCGAGCCGCGCGCGACATTGATGATGACGCCGCGCGGGCCGAGCGCCTTGAGAACATCGGCGTTGATCATTTTTGCCGTCGATGGACCGCCCGGCACGATCACCACCAGCGTATCGACGGCCTTCGCCATCTCGATCAGGTCGGGATAGTGCTTGTAATTAAGACCAGAGACCGGGTTGCGCGTGTGATAAACTACCGGGACCAGCGAAGCGTCGAGGCGGCGCGCGATCGCCTGACCGATCCGGCCCATGCCGACGATTCCGACCTTGCGGTCCCGCAGCGATCCGACGCTCAAGGGATATTGTTGCGTGGTCCAGAGCCCGGAGCGCAGATAGCGGTCGGCCTTGACGAATTCGCGTAAAGTGGCGATCAGAAGACCCATCGCGATATCGGCGACCTCCTCGGTGAGGACGTCAGGCGTGTTGGTCACGACGATGTTATGCTCACGCGCATAATTGGCATCGACGTGATCATAGCCGACTCCGAAGGACGCCACGACTTCAAGCTTTGGAAACATCGCCATGACGCCGCCGTCACAGCGGGCCGTGCTGTAGGTGACCGCGGCGCCGCGGATTTTCGCGGCGACCGCCGGGGTCAGGCGATCGAGGTCAGCGCGCGTCTCGGCGGGATGGAGCACGAATTGATCGGAAAACCCCTTGTCGACGATCGGCTTGTTCGGCCCGTAGACCAGAAGATCGATCTTCTCTGATGAAATATTTCCGCCCGCCATCTAATTATCCTTTCCAAGCGCACTTTCGTGCCAGCGCCGCAGCAGCAGGTGCGAGGTCAGCGCCAGCAGCCCATAAATGACAATTCCGGCGGCCGAGAGCAACAGTAACGCTGCGAACATTCGGGGAATGTTGAGGCGGTATCCGGATTCCGCAATCCGATAGGCAAGCCCCGACCCCGCGCCGGCCGATCCAGCCGCGATCTCGGCCACCACGGCGCCGATCAACGACAGGCCGCCCGCAATGCGAAGGCCGCCGAGGATGAACGGCAATGCGGCCGGCAGTTTGAGAAAGCACAGGGTTTGCAGCCTCGATGCGCCATAGAGCTGGAACAGGCCGGCGAGATTGCGATCCACCGAATTCAGGCCGAGCGTTGTGTTGGACAACACCGGAAAGAAGGCAACGATCCAGGCGCAGACCACTACTGCCGCAGGTTGCGACAGATAAATCAACAATAGTGGCGCAATCGCGATGACCGGCGTGACCTGCAACACCACCGCATAGGGGAATAGCGAATATTCCAGCCACTTCGACAGGTTGAACAACAGCGCGAGCGCGACGCCGCCGACGGCCGCGGCCGCGAAGCCTTCAGCCGTTGTCAAAAGTGTAGTCAGAAGCGATTGAAACAGCACGTCCCAATCGCGGATCAGCGTGGTCAGCACCACCGAGGGCGCCGGCAGAACATAGGGCTTGATATCGTTGAGGCGAACCACGAGTTCCCACAATCCGACTCCCGCCACCAGCACGACGACGGGCAGCGCGA
>DATHPL010000223.1:0-2670 GCA_035483915.1 Bradyrhizobium sp. | reverse complement strand
ATTCGAGAACGGCAAGCTCGATCTTACCGAAGCCGAAGCCCTCGACGATCTGATTCACGCCGACACCGACCGGCAGCGGCGCCAGGCGTTGCGTCAGCTCCAGGGATTGCTCGGGGATAAGGCGCGCGATTGGCGCAAGCGCACCATCGAGGCGCAGGCCTTGATTGAAGCCGGAATCGATTTCTCCGACGAAGGCGATGTGCCGGCGGAATTGATCGCGCCGGCCTTGGCGACGATCAAAACCCTGCTCGGCGAAATTGACGAAACCCTGGCGGCGCGGGGACGAAGTGAACGGCTGCGCGACGGCCTGATGGTTGCGATTTCGGGTCCAGCGAATGTCGGGAAGTCGACGTTGATCAATCTACTGGCACGGCGAGAGGTTGCGATCGTCTCACCGCATGCCGGCACCACGCGCGACGTGATCGAGGTGCAGCTTGATCTCGATGGCTATCCGGTGACGTTGATCGACACCGCCGGCATTCGCGACACCGAAGATCCCGTCGAGCAGGAAGGCGTGCGGCGGGCCCGATTGCGCGCGGCCGAGTCCGACCTCGTTCTGTGGGTGACCGACGCCGAGCATGAGCCGAACCGGGAGATCGAGACGCCGGCCGCGGCGGTGTGGGTCATTCGCAACAAGATCGATCTCGATTCGGTTGGAGAGCCGGCGGGCGCGAGCAGGACAATTGAATCGGGGCAGGGCAGTCGGGTGGTCTTCAGAATTTCCGCAGGTCGAGGCGACGGCATCTCAGCGCTGGTTGCCGCGCTTGCCGGCTTTGCGCGGGATTATTTCGGGACGGAAGAAGATGGCCTGATCGGCCGCGAGCGGCAGCGCCGATTGTTGCTCGATGCGGCCAATGGACTACGCCGTTGTTTGGCTATCGCGGGTCGAGGCGACGAGTTGGCCGCGGAAGAACTCAGGGTCGCGTCTCAATCGCTGGGCCGCTTGCTCGGCCGAATCGATGTCGAGGATGTTCTCGACGCGATCTTCAGGGAATTTTGCATCGGTAAGTAATGAACTATAATTCATTTATTAAATAAGCCCGGAGCGCTGTTTCACGTGAAACAGTTCCTCCTTTGTCACTTCCGAGTTCGACTGCTGCGGTATAGAAGATGCCGCATGACTCTCCAACCCAATTCATTTGACGTCGTCGTCATCGGCGGCGGTCACGCCGGCTGCGAAGCGGCCAGCGCGGCGGCGCGGATGGGTGCGAGAACCGCGCTGGTGACCCATCGCTTTTCGACCATTGGCGCGATGTCCTGCAACCCCGCTATCGGTGGTTTGGGAAAGGGTCATCTGGTCCGGGAAGTCGACGCGCTGGACGGACTGATGGGCCGCGTCGCGGACGCTGGCGGCATCCAGTTTCGAGTGCTCAACCGGCGCAAGGGTCCGGCCGTTCGGGGACCGCGCGCCCAGGCCGACCGCAAGCTCTATGCGGCGGCGATGCAGGCCGCGATCCGCGAGACCGCGAACCTGGTCGTGGTCGAGGGCGAGGCGGACGAGCTGCTAGTGGCCGAAGGTCGACTGCGAGGTGTCAGGCTTTCGGACGGCCGCGAGCTCGCGGCCGGAGCCGTCGTCGTCACCACCGGGACTTTCCTGCGCGGCCTGATCCATCTCGGCGAAAAGAACTGGCCCGCTGGCCGAGTCGGCGAAGCCCCAGCGCTTGGGCTCTCGTCGTCTTTTGAGCGCATCGGCTTTACGCTGGGCCGGCTGAAGACCGGCACGCCACCGCGTCTCGACGGCACCACGATCGATTGGCCGGCGGTCGAGATGCAGCCGGGCGATGATCCGCCCGAGCCGTTTTCCGTCATGACCGATCGGATCACCACGCCTCAGATTCAGTGCGGCATCACCCGAACGACGGCGGCGACACATGACGTGATCCGCGCCAATGTGCATCGCTCTCCGATGTATTCGGGCCAGATCAAAAGCAGCGGACCGCGCTACTGTCCCTCGATCGAGGACAAGATCGTCCGTTTCGGCGATCGGGACGGGCACCAGATTTTCCTCGAACCGGAAGGCCTCGACGACACCACGGTTTACCCCAATGGCATCTCGACCTCGCTGCCGGAGGAGGTGCAATCAGCCATTCTTGCCTCGATCCCCGGATTGGAGCGGGTGCGGATGGTTCGTCCTGGCTATGCCATCGAATACGATCATGTCGATCCGCGAGAGCTCGATCCAACCCTCCAGGCGAAGCGGCTGTCGGGCCTGTTTCTGGCCGGCCAGATCAATGGCACCACCGGCTACGAAGAGGCTGCGGCTCAGGGGTTGGTGGCTGGCCTCAATGCGGCGCTTTCGGCGAGCGGCTCTCAGCCCATCGTATTCGATCGCGCCGAAGGCTATCTCGGCGTGATGATCGACGACCTCGTGACGCGGGGAATTACCGAGCCCTATCGGATGTTCACCTCGCGCGCGGAGTATCGCCTGACATTGCGGGCCGACAATGCCGACCAGCGTCTGACCGATAAAGGGATCGCACTTGGATGCGTCGGGCCTGCTCGAACCCAACGGCATCGCGCCAAGATGGTTGCGTTGAGCGCCGCCAAAGCCGTGGCTCAATCGCTGAGTCTGACGCCGAACGAAGCCGCCCGATACGGCCTTGCGCTCAACAAGGACGGGCAGCGCCGGTCAGCTTTTGAATTGCTGGCTTACCCCGAGATCGGCTGGGA
>DATHPL010000222.1:0-3391 GCA_035483915.1 Bradyrhizobium sp. | reverse complement strand
CCCGACCGTCGCTTCGCGACGGCCACCCTCCCCACGCGTTCCGCGGGGGAGGGATAAGGAAAACCTACGCGACGCGCTTGGTCTCGAGCAGCGCCTTGCCGAACGCCTGGAACAGCGCGCGGTTGATCGGGTTGCGCTGCGGATCGTATTCGGCATGCCACTGCACGCCGAGCGCAAAGGACGGCGCCTCGGCAATCCGGATCGCCTCGATCGTGCCGTCCTCCGCGATCCCCTCCACCACGACCCGTTCGCCGGGATCGAGGATGCCCTGGCCGTGCAGCGAGTTGACACGGATGGTGTCGCAGCCGAGCAGCTTGGCAAAAGCGCCGCCGGCAAGCAGCCGGACTTCGTGGCGGTCGGCGAAGATCACCTTGGGATCGGGGTGGATTTCGCCGGTATCCAGCCGCGGCATCCGGTGATTCATCCGGCCGGGCAATTCGCGGATCTCCGGGTGCAACGAGCCGCCGAAAGCGACGTTCATCTCCTGAAGGCCCCGGCAGATGCCGAACAGCGGGATGCCGCGGGCGACGCAGGCCTCCGACAGGGTCAACGCGACTTCGTCGCGCTTGGTGTCATAGGGCTCGTGCTTGGCGTCGGGTGCGGACTTGAAGCGGGTCGGATGAACATTGGCGCGGGCGCCCGTCAGCACGATGCCGTCGACCACGTCGAGCAGGGCGGCAACGTCGGTGATCTCGGGACAGCCGGCGAAGACCAGAGGCAAGGCACCGGCTACTTCGGCGATGGCGCGAAGGTTTCGCTCCCCAACCGCCTGGACGTCAAAGCGACCTTCGAGCCGGTGCGAATTCCCGATCACACCGACAACCGGCTTCCTTCTCATGCCCCTTCCATTTCCTAACCTCTCTAAGCGATGATAATGCACTTGCATCTGCCCCGGATCAATAATTTAGGATCATTTTCCACGGCTGCCCTGCCCTGCGGCAGATTCATTCCTCGCCGGCCGTGTGGCGGTTCAGAAGTCCGCATCGTGTGTGCCGCGGGTTGGCCATGCGGACTTCTGGACCAAAGCCACACGGGATCAATGGCTTTGCCAGTGTCCTTTCGATTCCGAAGTTCGAAACGTGGCGCCGTAAAATGTTACGAACTTCGGAATCGGGACGCTGGCCTGCTGTCAGGCGGCGGATCGGCCCCCTGACCTCCCGCCCGGCTTGATCCCTGGCCGCATTTGACGAAAGAGTGGGTCTGCAACTTGAGTGGAAGTGAAAAAAACGTGCCGCTGTCATCGGACGATCGCCGTGAGCCTCGAAACGATCTTGCCTGGGCCATCGCCGTCGGCGGCATCGCCGTCGTCACTTTCGCGAGCCTGCTGCTGTTCACCTGGGCCTTTGCGGCGACGCTGTTTCTGATCTTTGCCGGCGTCCTGCTCGGCGTGACGCTCAACGCCATGACGCACCTGCTCGGCCGCGTCGTCGGATGGCCGCATTGGCTTCGGCTCGCCATCGTTTGCCTCGTATCGGCCGGGTTGTTGTCCGGCGCGATTTTCCTCGGCGGCACCACCATCGCCCAGCAGGCGGCCGCGTTGAGCGACACGATCAAGTCGCAACTGGTCAACGTCAAAGCCTTCCTCGACCGCAACGGGATCGACACCAGCTATCTGGATCTGGCCAAACCGGCGTCGGGGCCATCCACTTCCGCCGCACCCAACACGAGTACGAGTCCGACGCATAACCTCCCCGGCGCGGACGCCCTCGCATCGAGCGGCGGCGCCATCGTGAGTCAGACCTTGAAACTTCTGCTGGGCACGCTGAGCGCGGTCGGCAACTTCTTCATCGTGATCTTTCTGGGGCTGACCTTCGCCGCACAGCCGAGCGTCTACCGGAACGGCCTGTTATATCTGGCGCCGGCCAAACACCGGGACCGGGCGACCGCGATCATCGACAAGATCAGCGACACGCTGGAGCGCTGGCTGGTTGCGCAGATCGTCGTCATGACCGCCGTATTCGCCGTGACGTGGCTCGGGCTTGCCGTGATCGGCATCCCCGGCTCGTTCATTCTGGGCATTCAGGCGGGATTGCTGGCGTTCATTCCGACCGTCGGCGCGATTGTCGCCGGCGTCATCGTCTTGCTGGCCAGTCTGTCGTCCGGATGGATCGCGACCGCAAGCGCTTTCGGGCTGTTCCTGGGTGTCCACGCGCTGGAGAGCTATATCCTGACGCCGATCCTGCAGCGGCAGGCGTTGGATATTCCGCCTGCCACGCTGTTTGCGTTCCAGATCCTGCTCGGCATCGTGTTCGGACTCTGGGGCATTTCGCTGGCGCTGCCGCTGATGGCGATCGTCAAGGTCCTGATCGATCACTTCAAGACCGAGGAGCCCCTACCCGAAACAGCACCCGCTTAAAGTCAGCTCACCACGGTTTCAGTATGCTCGACCTCGGGCGCGCTCGCAAAATATTGGCCGACCAGCCCGCGCCAGGCCTGGAAGTCTTCCGAAGCGCGGAAATCGACGGTGTGGTTCTCCAGCGTCTCCCATTTGACGAACAGCCGGTAGCGCGTCGGCTTTTCGACCGATTTGTGGAGCTCCATGCCCCGGCACCCCTTGGCGCGCGCGAACAGCGGCTTGGCCTTGGTGACGCCAGCCTCAAAATCCTTTTCGGTGCCGGGTTTGACTTCTATCTGGGCGATTTCGGTGACCATTTTTCAAGCCTCTTTTTTGGGAAGAGGCTTGTCTGTAACCGAGCCAGCAAAAAAGAAAAGGGGCGCTCGCGAAAGCCGCCCTTGCATTCAGCTGAAGAGCAGGACCGTACCGACCACCATCATGGCGCAGCCGATGAACATGATCGCGGGCCATCGATTGAGTCTGGCGTTGTAGCGGCCGCTGGCGCGGCGCTCGGAAATCAGCGCCGCCTCATATTCTTCTGCGGTCGAGAACACACAGGCAAAGCCACCACGCGCGGATATAGCGGCTGCTTCGAGCGAGCTGAGAGCGGCTTGAGGATTAAGGCTGCGGATCGACTCCATGTCCACAAGGGTACAAAGCGGATGGTAAATAACGAGTTACCATCCGCCTCTTGTCCTCACGCCAGGCGCGGCACTCCCGCGACCGGACGCGCGGAGCCGGCGCTCTTGCGCCGCCAGTGTTCCAGCGACAGCGGCAATTCTTCCGCGGCCTCTACGCGATTGCGGCCACCGCGTTTGGCCTGATAAAGGGCGGTGTCAGCGGCCGCCAGCAGCACCTCCAGTTCGGTGCCGGCCGGGCCGCCGGCCACGCCGATGCTGACGGTGGTGTCCACCAGACCTTCGTCGCAGGCGATGCCAGACGCCTCGAAAGCCTCCCGCACGCGCTCGGCGACGATCACCCCCTCCTCCAGCGGACACGGCAGGAGCGCGGCAAATTCTTCGCCGCCGATGCGTCCCGAAAGATCGCTGATCCGCA
>DATHPL010000221.1:0-2308 GCA_035483915.1 Bradyrhizobium sp. | reverse complement strand
GCCCAGCACCGACCCGTCATAGCGTCCGGTCACCTTGCCATCGCGGCGGTCGAACTCGCGGCGAAACTCCGAAACATGGAGGCGCCCGGCCAGCCGGCGGGTGACGGCTTGGTCGATGCCTGTCAGCGCCGAGACGCTGTCGGCCAATCGCGTGGTGGCCTCTCTGTCGGCTTCGCCCTTGATCAGGTCGGTGAGGAAATCGCCACGCGCGTAAGCCTCGACGTCAGCCATATCGGCGCGGGTGACCGGGTGTTTGGCTTGCCGCGCGATCGCCGCCATCGACGGCAGGCTGATGACATATTGCATCAGGCTCGTGCCGCCGAATTCGCGAAAGTCCAACAGCGGTGAAACCAGGATCAATCCTCTGACGCCGACACCTTGCTCGGTTTGCAACTCGTGAACGATCTTCGGCCCGCGGATGCCGCCATAGCTTTCGCTGACGACGAATTTGGGCGACAGCAGGCGATCGGTCTTCTCCAGGTAGCGGCGGATCGCGACCGCCAGCGCGTTGACGTCGCCATCGACGGAGAAGAACCGCTTGCGGACGTCCTCATCGGTCGAAACGAACCGGCTATAGCCGGTGTCAACGGGATCGATGAAGACGAGGTCGGTAAAATAGAGCCAGGTTTCGGCGTTGGGTTTCAGTTCGGGCGACGCCGAGGAGACGGCCGCATCGCCTTCGATGGACAATCGCCAGGGTCCGGCACAGCCGAGTTGCAGATAGGCGGAAGCTGCTCCCGGCCCACCATTGAAGAAGAAAGTCACGGGACGGCTGCGCGGATCGGCGCCGTCCAATTGATATGCGGTGTAGGCGATGTCGGCTGAAGGCTCTCCCCTTCCGTTGAACAGCCGAAGCGAGCCTGCCGTTGCGGTGAATGCGAGCGTCCGCCCGTTCACGGTGATGGTTTGCTTGGTGGTGGAATCTTCCGGCAGCCGGCGTGTCTCGCCCGACGCCGCGGCGACGTTGCCGCGCGAAGACGACGGTCCCGCTTTCTGGCCGGAAGGCACCGCCGCGGGCTGCGATGCCGTCGCCGGCGGGGAAGACGGCTGCGGCCTGGCATCCTGACCCCCTGCCCGGCTTGCGAGCGCCACCGTTGCAATAGCCGCGAGGCCAACGATCGCAGGCCGGATCGTCATTAATCTTGTCAAGTTTTTCTCCTGCTTGCCGCAAACCAATGCGATGATTTCGACGCCTCGAAGGATATATTCAACATCGGCGGCGAATTTTAGCCTGCTTTCGGTGATCGTCTCGACAAGCACCGCCATGGTCGTATAGACGACCATCCACCGCCAGAAGCGCTTGCATGACGGCGCTCACAGGACACCCCTGGGGATTCATGACCACACCCAAGCCATATGACCGGATTGCCTTTGTCGCGAGTGCCGGCGTGGAAGCGCAGGAGGCCCTGGCGCAGCTTGTTGCGGCCTACGGCAATCATGATCCGTCCAACGCGGATGTCATCGTCGCGCTCGGCGGCGACGGCCTGATGCTGCAAACGCTGCATCAATATATGCATTCCGACAAACCCATTTACGGCATGCATCGCGGCACCGTCGGCTTTCTGATGAACGAGTTCTCGACCCATCATCTGCATGAACGTCTGGCGGCCGCGCGCGAAACGCTGATCAACCCCCTCCTGATGCGGGCTACCGACGTCAACGGCACCGTTCACCTGCATCACGCCATCAACGAAGTTGCGCTGTTTCGCCAGACCCATCAGGCCGCGCGCCTGCGAATCCTGATCGACGAGCACGAACGCATGCCCGAGCTGATTGCTGACGGCATCCTGGTTGCGACACCCGCCGGCTCGACTGCCTATAACCTGTCGGCGCAGGGACCGATCCTGCCGATCCGAGCCCAGCTGCTCGCGCTGACGCCGATCAGCCCGTTCCGGCCGAGGCGCTGGCGCGGCGCGCTGCTTCCCAATACCGCCTTCGTCGTCATCGAGGTGCTCGAAGGCGACAAGCGCCCGGTGGCTGCGGTCGCCGACCACGACGAAGCGCGCGACGTCCGCCGCGTCGAAGTTCTGTCCGACAAAACCATTTCGATGCGGATGCTGTTTGATCCCGGCCACAGCCTCGATGAACGGATCCTGCGCGAACAGTTCGGCTACTGACGCCTTGACGTCCGGGACGTTCCATCGCCGCGCGCGCGCCCGCCTGCCCCGCCTTAAAAGTTGAGTGAGCGCCCTTCGAGAGGCGCCATCGCAACCATTCATTAACGCGGCCCGGATATGGTTAACGACGGGTATACCGCTTGTCGGCTGTCCCGAAGGGCGCGACCATGTTCCGTATCGATTTCAATAAG
>DATHPL010000220.1:0-1800 GCA_035483915.1 Bradyrhizobium sp. | reverse complement strand
CGCAATTCCAGCTTTCGGCGTTTGGCGATCGCTTCGATCTGGCGAACGATATCGGCCACCGCGCGATTTCGATGCACGTCGGTCGGTGCGCGCAGATCGATGGTAAAATGGACCTGTCCAGGGATGACGTTGGTCGCACCGGGCGTGGTGTGGATATAGCCGACCGTGCCGACCAGGCCGCGCCCGTCGGTCAGGCATAGTTCCTCGATCTTGGTGATGAGTTCGGCCGCGCCGGCCAAGGCATCGCGACGCAATTCCATCGGCACGGTGCCGGCATGACCGGCCATGCCGGTCACCCTTGCCGCCATGCGGGTTGCACCGGCAATGGCGCTGACGACCCCGACCGGCAATCCTTTGGCCTCGAGCACCGGGCCTTGCTCGATGTGAAGCTCGACATAGGCCAATAATTCGCTGCGCGCCCGTGCGGCAGCACCAATATGATCGGGGTCGAGGCCAAACTGAACCATCGCCTCGCGCATCGAGATTTCGGCGCTGTCTTTGGAAGCGAGCACGCGCTCGTTGAAAGTACCGGCCACCGCCCGGCTACCGAGCAGGGTCGACGGAAATCGCACCCCCTCCTCGTCGGCGAAGCCGGTCACCTCGATGGCGAAGGGAAACCGCTTACCGCGCTTGTTGAGGTCGGCGACACAGGAGATCGCGGTGATGACCCCGAGCGGACCGTCCCATCTGCCGGCGTCACGCACCGTGTCGTAGTGCGAACCCAGCATCAGGCACGGCAAGCCCGGTCGTTCGCCTTCGTAACGCCCGCAGACATTGCCGATGGCATCGAGATGGGCGCTCATGCCGGCTTCGACCATCCAGGCCATGATCAGATCGGCCGCCGCGCGATGTTCGGGCGTGAGAAAGATGCGCGTCAGGTTATCCGGCGTCTCAGAAATCGCGGCCAGCCGATTGATCCGGCCGACGATTTCGTCACCAAGCGGCAAGGCCTGTCGTCCAGCGGTGGCTGCGTTCTTCTCGCTCATGTCTTCCCAACAATGGAAACTGAAAGGCTATCCGACTTGACGCGCGTCGGCTGCTAAATGCGAAAGATTGGCGTGCCAGTGCCGTGCGATTTGCAGCCCCGTCGCGACCCAGACCCGGTCATGCCCCTTGATATAGTCGAGAAACCGCATCAGCGCTGCCGCACGTCCGGGACGGCCGACGAGTCGGCAATGCAGACCGATCGACATCATCTTCGGCGAGGTTTCGCCTTCGGCGTAAAGCACATCGAAAGCGTCCTTGAGATAGCCGTAGAACTGGTCGCCGTTGCCAAAGCCTTGCGCGTTGACGAAGCGCATGTCGTTGAGGTCGAGGCTATAGGGGATGATCAGATGCGGCCCTGACGGCCCCTTGATCCAGTACGGCAAATCGTCGGCGTAAGAGTCGCAGGAATAAAGGAAACCGCCGGCTTCCATCACCAGCCTGACGGTGTTGATCGAGGTCCGCCCCGTATACCAGCCGAGCGGCCGCTCGCCGGTCACCTCGGTGTGCAGACGAATGGCGTCGGCGATTTCCACCCGCTCTTCTGCCTCCGACATGTCCTTGTGCTCGACCCACTTCAGGCTGTGGCTGGCAATATCCCAGCCTGCCTCTTTCATCGCGGCGACCACTTCCGGGTTTCGCTTCAAGGCGGTTGCCACGCCGAACACGGTGGTGGGTAGTTTTCGTTCGGTGAAAATCCGCCATAGCCGCCAGAAGCCCGCACGCGAGCCGTATTCGAACATCGATTCAATATTGGCGTGGCGTTGCCCGGGCCACGGCTGCGCACCGAGCACGTCCGACAGGAATGCTTCGGAG
>DATHPL010000219.1:0-5928 GCA_035483915.1 Bradyrhizobium sp. | reverse complement strand
CTTTTCAACCTCGGACAGACTTGCGACGTACCGGGCCGAGCCCGTCAGCGCCCATTCTTCCGCGCTGAAAAAGGCGAGACGCACGCCGCGCCGCCAACCTTGCACGTGTGGGGCTATCGTTCGGATCACCGCCAGCGCGGTGGCAACGCCTGAGGCGTTGTCCATGGCGCTCTCGTTGATGTCGTGACCGTCCACGTGAGCGCTGAGTACAACGACCTCGTCGGTTTCACCTCGCATGTCGAAGAGCAATGTCGAGGTTCGCGCTTCGTATTCTTCGGTTTGGATCGTCATGGTGGCTAGCGGCCATCCTGCGGCCGTACGCGCCAGCCGCGCGGCGGTTTCGGGAGCGATGCCCACGGCCGGGATTCCTGCATCGCCCTCGTTTCTGCCGGAAGATCCCGTCACCAGCGCACCTGCCAACGGGCCGGCGATGAGAAAGCCGACGGCGCCTGCTTCCAGCGCCATATTGTATTTGCGGCGGCGATGGATCGTGCCAGCTGCAAACATGAGTTCATGTCGCACCAGGACGATGCGGCCTCTGATTTCCCCTCGATGGGCTTCGAACTCTTCGGGTGTGCCGCGGCCGAGATCGATCACTTCGGCCTTGAGTCCGCCCGCTGCGGTCGGCGTCGAGCGCACCAGCGGATGGCAAGCGGCGAGCACTCCGTCGGAAAGGCGCAACTCGGCTTTTACGGCGCGCCAGCCGCCGTAGCTGACGGGAAGGGAGGTGCAGGGAACACCGTTCGCAAGGCTGCCGCGTTTGGCGACATATTCCACCGCCGCGCGCTCGCTCTCGGTGCCGGCGAGACGACCACCGAAATTGCAAAGTGCGGCAAACTCCTCGGCCATGGTGCCATCGGCGGCAATCCGGTCAAATACATCCGGTGGGAGATGCATCGGCTAATCTCCATCTACGAGAAAGTTGCGCATATGGGCGTCGAACGCATCGAGGAAGTTGCGCGCGAGCGTCGAAAGGTTCGGGTCGGCCGCATGAAAAACGGCGATGTCGTAGAGAACGGCGGGTCTGAAGGGTCGGATCTCCAGTCCGGCGGACTGAAACTGCAGCGCCGAGGCGCGATCGACGATCGAGACCCCCAACCCGCTCGCCACCATCGCGCAGATGGCGGCGAAGATTTCCGAGCTCGCGACCACATTCAGCCGCGCCTGCGCGTCGGAAAATACCTTTTCGACCAGGTGATAGGCGGTCCATAACCGCGACATGCTCACGAAGGGGCGGCCCGACATCAGTTCAGGCGTGATGACATCGTGTTCAGCGAGCGCATCATTTTTCGGCAGGATCGCGACGCAGTCCATCCGGTAGCGCACGATAGTCAGCCCGGAAGGATCGACCGGAGGCTCGGCGATACCGATGTCGTAGGTCCGTGAGGGAAACATTCCGCGCACCACGTCGGAGTTGCGAACGAACAGCTCCACCTTGACGTCGGGCCGCTCCCTGGCGAAGGCTGCCACTACCGGCGGTAGCAGCGTGACGCCGGCCATCGGGTGGCTCGCAATCGTCAGCGATCCGACCTCGCCAGTGCGGATTTGCTCGGCAACCCGGCTCAGATCGTTGATCTTCGTAAGCGTCTGTTCGACCTCGTCGCGGAACGCAATGGCTTCCGCGGTCGGGCGCACCCGGTTGCCGGAGCGGACGAAGAGGGCGAAGCCGACATCAGACTCAAGTCGTGCAATCTGTGCGCTCACCGCCGGCTGGGTTAGACCGAGGGACGCAGCCGCATGGGTCATGGAACCGCTGTCCAGGACGCTGCGAAACGCTTCAAGAAGGCGAGGGTCAATCTGCATAAAATTTGGTTATTGCTATTTTGGCTTCTATTGCTCTAGCTTAAGCAAAGACGCTAAATTTAGCAAAGCCTAGCATTAGAGTTTTTTGTGCTGGTCCTGCAACGGGGTCTGGACTTGGCTGCACCGTTGATCGCCTCCGAGAAGATATCGAAAAGCTTCGGCCCGACCGAAGTGCTGCGGCACGTCAGCCTCGCGGTTGCACCGAAAGACGTGGTTTGCGTGATCGGACCGTCCGGTTCGGGCAAGACCACGTTGCTGCGCTGCCTCGCGCTGCTCGAACAACCGACCGGCGGAACGGTGGCCATGAACGGCGTCACCATTGCGTCCGCGCGCGGCAGTTCGGAAGAGCGCCGCGCGGCGCGCGAGGTGCGGCCGGATATCGGCATGGTGTTCCAGCACTTCAATCTGTGGCCTCACATGACCGTGCTCGGCAATCTGATCGAGGCCCCGCTGCGGGTGAAACGCATGTCGCGGCCGGAGGCCGTTGCAATGGCCGAGGCGTTGCTCGCTAAGGTCGGCCTCTCCGACAAGCGGGATGTTTATCCCAACCGATTGTCCGGCGGACAGCAGCAGCGGGTTGCGATCGCCCGCGCGTTGGCGATGTCGCCCAAGGTCTTGCTGTTTGATGAGCCGACCTCTGCGCTTGATCCCGAATTGCGTCAGGAGGTCTTGATGGTGATGCGCCAGCTCGCGGGCGAGGGCATGACCATGCTTGTTGTGACCCACGAAATGGGCTTCGCGCGCCAGGTCGGCACTCGGGTCGTGTTCATGGACGCCGGGGAGATCGTCGAGGAGGCGCCGCCCGAGACTTTCTTCACCGCGCCGTCGAGTGAACGCGCGAAACGCTTTATCTCCCAGCTCCAGAATTAGTCCCAAGGATCAAGATCAAAGGGATCACGATCAAAGCCAGCGAGAGGACAAACCGGATGAAATCCAATCTGCGCCCATTCTTGCTTCACGCGGCCGTGCTTGCCGTCACCGCCGCGCTTCTCATACCCACGCCGGCAAGTTCAGCCGAGGTGAATTCCCGGCTCAACGAAATCACGAAATCCAAGAAGCTGCGCGTCTGCCAGTTTCCGCTCTACTACTCGATTTCGTTCCGCAATCCCAAGACGGGCGTGATCGAGGGCATCGATGCCGATCTTGCCAAGGAGCTCGCCAAGGACCTGGGTGCGCAGCTCGAGATCGTGGAAAGCAGCTTCGGGACCTTCATCGCCGATCTTCAGGCCAACAAGTGCGACATCGGCATGTTTGCGCTCGGCGCGTCGCTTCAGCGCGCGCAAGCAGTCGAATTCTCAAAACCCTACCTCATCACCAACGTCTATGCGGTGACCCGCAAGGACGGCCCGGTCAAGAGCTGGGACGACGTCGATAAGCCCGGCATCAAGGCCGCTGTGACGCTCGGCAGTTACATCGAGCCCTTCATGAAGGGCTATCTGAAGAAAGCCGAGCTGATATCGGTGGCGCCGCCCAATACGCGCGAAGGCGAACTGGTTGCCGGGCGTGTCGACGTCATCATGACGGACTTCCCGACCGCGGTGAAGGTGACCGACGAATTCGACTGGGCCAAGAGCATCGAGCCGCCGGAGAAACTGGCTGTCACCCCTTATGCCTATGCCGTGCCGCAGGGCGATCAGGTCTGGCTCAACTTCATCAACCTCTTCATCGACACCATCAAGCTCGACGGTCGTTTGAAGAAATATGCCGAGAAGAACAAGCTCGGTCCGATTATCGCTCCCTGAACGCAGGTAAGACGCCGTGGTCACCTATCAGTTCAGATGGGATGTTATCTGGAACAATCTCGACTTCCTGATGTCGGGGCTTCAGATGACGTTGTTCATCTCGGCGACATCGCTGATATTTGCGCTGATCGGCGGCCTCATCCTGGCCTTGTTTGACCTCTCGAGATTCGCCGTGCTGCGGGGCTTTAGTCTCACGCTCGGGGAAATCATCCGCAACACGCCGATCCTCGTGCAGCTTCTGTGGGTGTATTACGTCCTGCCGATCGTCTTCAACATCCGCGTCTCCTCGCTGGCCGGCATCCTGATCGGCTTATCCCTTTATATGGCGGCCTTCATCTCGGAAGTGTACCGGGCGGGCATCCAGGCTGTTCCCAAGGGCCAACGTGAGGCCGCGCAGGTGCTCGGCCTCACGCCGGCGCAGAGTTTTATGCGGATTGTCCTGCCACAGGCGATCCGAATGACACTGCCGCCGCTGGCGTCGAATTTCGTGCAGCTGATCAAGTTTTCCTCGCTGGGTGCGGTGATCTCGGTGAGTGAGATTACGCGGCGAGGCATGGAATTGTCGTCTTCCACCTTCAGGCCGCTGGAAATCTTCTCCTTCATCGCGGTGGTCTATTTCTTCATCTGCTGGCCGCTCGCGATGGCGATCCGTATCTGGGAAGGCCGTCTTGCCCGTCGCTGATCACGTTTCATTCTTGAGTGCGCGCCTCGAAGCCGAGGTCGAGGCGCAGCGCGCCTTCCTGATCGAGACCACCCAAAGGCTCGTCGCCGTGGCGTCGCCCAATCCGCCCGGTGAGGTGACGGAGATTGCCGCAGTCGCCACCGAGCTGTTGAAGGCGATCGATGGTGTCAGCATCACACGGTACGAAACAGCACCAGGCATCGTCAATCTGGTGGCGTCGATTGCGGGCGCAGGGCTGGGGCGCAGGCTCATTTTCAACGGGCATCTCGATACGTTTCCGATCGGGGAGGGCCAGTGGACGGTGCCGCCGCTGGGTGGCACGTTGAAAGACGGGCGGATTTACGGCCGCGGCGTTTCCGATATGAAAGCCGGCATTGCGGCTGCGCTCACCGCCTTTCGAATTCTTGCCGGTCTGCGTGAACGTTGGCGCGGCGAGTTGGTGATGACGCTTGCCGGCGACGAAGAGAACATGGGTTCGCTCGGCTCGCGTTGGCTTTTGGAGCATGTGCCGGAAGCCAAGGGCGACGCGATGTTGTGCGGCGATGTCGGCTCGCCGATGGTCTTGCGCTTCGGCGAGAAGGGGCTTTGCTGGATCGAGATCGAAGCCGAAGGCCGTCCCGCCCATGGCGCGCATGTTCACAAGGGTACGAACGCCATCGATCGGCTTCGACAAGCGCTCGACGGGCTGAAGCGGTTGGAGGACCTTCCTGTGGTGGCTCCCGCTGATGTCACTTCGGCGATCATGGCCGCCAAGCCGATCTCGGAGGAATTGTCAGGCGAGGGCGAGGCGGAAACCTTACAGCGCGTGACGGTCAATATCGGCACGATGGAGGGCGGAATCTCGCCGAACCTCGTGCCGGCGCGAGCGCGCGCGGCCGCTGACATTCGGCTGCCGGTGGGTGTCAGTCTGGAAGCCGTCGAGGCAGCCTTGCATCGCGAACTTGATCCTTGCCAGGGTGTGACCTGGCGCATCATCCGTGCCTATCCGCCGAGTTTCACGCCACCGAACCACGAGATCGTCACGCGGACAATTGCCGCGGCGACGAAGGTGTTGGGCAGGGCGCCGGTCGCCAATATGCGCGTGGGTGCGTCCGACGCGAGGCTTTACCGCATGTTCGGCGTGCCGAGCGTGGTGTTCGGCTGCACGCCCTTCAATATGGGCGCGCCGGACGAATACATCCTCGTCGACGAGCTGGTCGCGGTCGCGAAAGTTCATACGCTCGCGGCCTTTGATTTCCTGAGCGAAGCCTGACTGGAAAGACGAACAATGAAAGCATCAGAACTTTCAACGGCTGATCTGTTTCGCACGAGCACTGGTTTCATGGGCGTACCCTGGGCCTTGTCGGCCAAGGGATCGAAGGCCGCGATCCTCGGCGTGCCCTTTGATTGCGGCACGCATGCATTCCGTATCGGCTCGCGGGACGGGCCGCGTTCCATCCGCAAACAGTCGCGACTGGTCCGCGCCTTCGAGTCCGAACGCGCCGATTATGACATTCGCGCTGCGTTGAAGCTCGTGGATTGCGGCGATGTGGACGTCACCCCGAGTCGTATTGAAGTCGCGTTCGAGCGCATCGAAGAAGCCGCCTGGCGCATCGCCTCCGATGGAGCGACCGTGGTCGGATTTGGCGGCGACGGCTCGATTTCAGTGCCGCTGGTCCGCGCCGCCTCGCGCAAATGGCCGAACCTTTGCGTGCTTCACAT
>DATHPL010000218.1:0-2214 GCA_035483915.1 Bradyrhizobium sp. | reverse complement strand
GGTTCTGGGTTCGACCGGAGAGGCACGGACCATTGCGTTGTATGCTTGCGCGCGAAGCGTGGCTTTGGTCGTCGCCGGTGCGGTGCCATTTCTGACGGGGTCGACCCAATGGCTACAGGCCGTCGCATTGAGCATGATCATCGTTCAGGCGTGTGATACCGTCATAGGCCTGACGATCAAAGATCGCATGAAAACCTTTGGGCCAACAGGAATTGCCTTGCTGAACCTCGCGGCGTTAATCTGGCTCGTACCGCCGACCTGAAGCTCCTTCTTCCATTGGAGAGAACGAGCAAGCAGTTTCAGCTTGAATTGTCGGTTTGACGCGCGACAATGCGCCTCAAACGACGTCAGACCTAGCGTCATGGCGCCGGAAGTCCGGGAGAGGCGCCATGAATATTCCGCACAAGAGTACCTATCACGAGGTCCATGCGCGCTCGCTGCGTGACCCCGAGGGCTTTTGGGGCGAGGCCGCGCGCGAGATCGACTGGATCAAACCGGCCGAGAAAATATTCGATGCCACGCTTGGCCTTTACGGCCGCTGGTTCACCGGCGCCGTCGTCAACACCTGCTACAATGCGCTCGATCGTCATGTCGAGCGCGGGCGCGCCGGTCAACTGGCGCTGATTCACGATTCGCCGCTCACGGGCCGCATCACCAAATTCACCTATGCCGAGCTGTTGGCCGAGGTGAAGACGCTCGCCGCGATCATGGTTGATTTTGGCATCGGCAAGGGCGATCGCGTCATCATCTACATGCCGATGGTGCCGGAGGCCGTGATCGCGATGCTCGCTTGCGCACGGATCGGCGCGGTGCATTCGGTGGTGTTCGGCGGTTTTGCCGCGAAAGAGCTCGCGACCCGGATCGATGATGCCGCGCCGAAGCTGATCTTTTCCGCAAGCTGCGGGATCGAGCCCAGCCGTATCGTCGCTTACAAGCCGCTGCTCGATGAGGCGATCAAGTTAGCGCAATTCAAGCCGCAAGCCTGCATCATCCTGCAACGGTCGCAACAGACGTGTGATTTGACCACGGGCCGCGATCACGACTGGGCAGCGTTGCGCGAGGCCACGATCAAGGCGAAGAAATCCGCCGATTGCGTTCCGGTGCTCGCAACCGATCCGCTCTACATTCTCTACACGTCGGGCACGACCGGGCGGCCCAAAGGCGTGGTGCGCGACAATGGCGGGCATCTGGTGGCGCTGAAATGGTCGATGTTCAACCTCTATGGCATCAAGCCGGGCGAGGTCTGGTGGTGCGGCTCGGATATCGGCTGGGTGGTCGGCCACAGCTACATCGTCTACGGCCCGCTCTTTCATGGCGCGACCTCGATCATGTATGAGGGCAAGCCGATCGGCACGCCCGATGCCGGCGCGTTCTGGCGGGTGATCTCCGAGCACAGAGCGGTAGCGCTGTTCACCGCGCCGACCGCGTTTCGCGCCATCCGGAAAGAGGATCCGGAAGGACAGTTCATTCGCCGCACTGATCTCTCGACATTCCGCACGCTGTTTCTGGCCGGCGAGCGCGCCGATCCGCCGACGGTGGAATGGGCGGAGAGGCAATTGAACGTGCCAGTCATCGATCACTGGTGGCAGACCGAAACTGGCTGGTGCATCGCCGGCAATCCGGTCGGACTTGGGATGCTGCCGGTCAAGCACGGCTCGCCGACGGTGCCGATGCCGGGCTATCGCGTCGAGGTGGTAGACGAAGCCTCGAAGGCCGTACCCGCCAACACCATGGGCTCGATCGTGATCAAGCTGCCGATGCCGCCCGCGTGTTTGCCGACGCTGTGGCAACAGGACGAGCGCTGCACGGAGGCTTATTTCCACGAGTTTCCCGGCTACTACAAAACCTCCGACGCCGGCTACATGGACGAGGACGGCTATGTCTTTGTGATGGGCCGCACCGACGACATCATCAATGTCGCCGGTCACCGGCTCTCCACCGGCGGCATGGAGGAGATTCTGGCGTCGCATCCTGATGTCGCCGAATGCGCGGTGCTCGGCATCAAGGATGCGATCAAGGGCGAGGTGCCCTGTGGTTTCCTGGTGCTGAAAGCTGGCGTCGCGCGCAAGCCTACCGAGATCGAGCGGGAGGTCGTGGCGCTGGTGCGCGACAAGCTCGGGCCTGTGGCGGCGTTCAAGCTTGCGATCACGGTGGGGCGTCTGCCAAAAACGCGCTCGGGGAAAATCCTGCGCGGCACCATCAAGAAGATCGCCG
>DATHPL010000217.1:0-10922 GCA_035483915.1 Bradyrhizobium sp. | reverse complement strand
GCCACGACCGCGGCGCCGCCATCCTCAATGCGCAACGCACCCCGCTGAACGATGAAACCGGCATCTGCATCTTCGCCGCTGGAAAACAGCACCGAACCGCGCGGGAGGATGCGTTGTTCGGAACCGATCGCCAGCATGCGCAATGCCGCCGTCCCGAGCACGCGAAGCGTCGGGACACGTTCCAGCAGGGCGACATCATCCTCGATCGACATGAAAAACCAGCTGCGTGACGACGAATCGTATCACGGCACCAGCTTGTAGCCACCGGCTTCCGTTACCAGGATCTCCGGATTGGCGGCGTCCTTCTCGATCTTCTGCCGCAGACGGTAGATATGCGTTTCCAGCGTGTGCGTGGTGACGCCGGAGTTGTAGCCCCAGACTTCCTGCAGCAGCGTTTCGCGTGAAACCGGCAACTGGCCCGCGCGGTACAGGAAACGGAGAATCGCCGTTTCCTTCTCCGTCAACCGCACCTTCCTGGCGTTGGCGCCGGTCAGCATCTTGGAGCCGGGACGGAAGCTGTAAGGACCGACCGAGAATACGGCATCTTCGCTGGCTTCATGCTGGCGGAGTTGCGCCCGGATCCGCGCCAGCAGCACCGCAAAACGGAACGGCTTGGCGACGTAGTCATTGGCGCCGGACTCGAGTCCCAAAATCGTATCCGAATCAGTGTCGTGGCCGGTGAGCATGATAATCGGGGCCTTGAAACCACCCTTGCGCAGGGAGCGCACAACTTCACGGCCATCGGTATCGGGCAGTCCGACATCCATCAGCACGAGATCGGGGGCATCGGTCTTGGCTGCGGTCGCGCCTTTGGCACCGGTGTCGACGGCGGAAGCTTCGAATTCGTCGTGTAGCGATAATTGCTCCACCAGCGTATCGCGCAGATCGGTATCGTCATCTACGATCAGGATCTTGCGGGCATTGGCCATGGGTTTAGTCCTTTGGGGGCATCGGCGCCGACCCGAGCAGATCGGGCCGTGTCGTAGAGGTCAAACGGGGAACTTCAAGGCTTTTGTTATGAGGTAAGCGGCTGTTACGAATTCACAAGCCGAAAGGCAATCTACCCCAAGATTCGCGCGCATTTAGATGAATGTCCTGTAATGCGGCGGGGGCGAATTGTCCCATGGCCTCGATCAGAAGACCCGGTAAGCTCATGGATAATTCCCGATTTTCAGACACTTACCGGAAAATAAAGCGTGATGGGCCGCTGGAATCGATCAGGATCCGGGCCGCGGCCGGTAACCCTCGCCGGGGCTGGCTCACCGCCGGCTCTCACACCATCCCGGTCGCCTTGGGGCGGGGTGGAATCATCGCCAACAAGCGCGAGGGCGACGGCGGAACCCCAAAGGGGACTTTCCGGCCACTGCGATTGTGGTGGCGCGCCGACCGTACGCCGAGACCGCACACCTTTTTGCCGGTTCGCGCCATCCGCTCCGGGGACGCCTGGTGTGAAGACCCTACCAGCCGCCACTACAACCGGCCGCTCACGCTCAGCCATGATAACGGCGGCGACCGGCTGCGGCGCGACGATCATCTCTACGATTTCATCATCGAGATCGATCACAACACGCAGCCCAGGATTGTCGGGCGCGGCAGTGCGGTGTTCCTTCATCTGGCGCGCCCGGATTTTTCGCCGACCGCCGGATGCGTTTCGATGAAGAAGTCGGCCATGCTGCAACTCTTGCGTCAAATAGGCCCGCATACGAAGATCATCGTCGGCTAGATAGGAAGCGCGATGCTCGCCAACGATAAAATTGAGGCTGCCGCCCAGACGCTCAGCGATCATTGGCGCGCCGGTACCAAGCTTGAGACCCTTGACGCTTCAATCCGTCCGCGAGACCGCCTCGACGGCTACGCGATCCAGGCCGGGCTTGCGAAACATTCGAGCCGAAAATTATTCGGCTGGAAAATCGCCGCGACGAGCGAGGCCGGACAGAAACACATCAATGTCAGCGGGCCGCTCGCGGGACGTATCCTCAGCGAGACCGTCATCGCCGATGGCGGCACCGCTCCGATGAAAGGCAACGAGATGCGTGTCGGCGAGGCTGAATTCGCCTTCCGTTTCGCCCACGACCTGCCGCCGCGGACAAACCCATATTCCGTGCTGGAGGTGCTCAACGCCGTTGGCACGCTGCATCCGGCCATCGAAATTCCCGATTCGCGTTTCGTCGATTTCGTCGCCGCCGGCGAGGCGCAACTGATCGCCGACAATGCCTGCGCACATCGCTTTGTACTGGGTGAGGCAACCAACGCCGATTGGCGCGCCCGCGACCTCATCGAAGAGCGGCCGGTCGTTACGCTGCGCGGCGAGCGGCATATCGGCCACGGCAAAAACGTGCTCGGCGATCCCCGCGTGGCGCTCGCCTGGTGCGTCAACGAACTGCGCGCGCTCGGGATCACACTGCGGGCCGGCGAGATCGTCACCACCGGAACCTGCTGTACGCCGCTGCCGATCCAGGCGGGCGATTTGTTTGCCGCCGATTTTGGCGTGCTCGGCAAGGTCTCTGTGGGATTTAGCTAGGCGCACACCGGCGCGGCACTAGAGCGTTTCCGAGCGAAGCATGCCCTCGGACTTGATCCGGGGGTGGGAACCGGTTCGCGTGAAGAAACGCGTCAAAACAAAAAATTAGAGCCCGGTTTTGATTCAATCGAAACCGAATAGGCTCTAGCCGCGGTGTCCAAAAATCGCCGAGCCTACTCTGACATGGGTCGCACCCATCTGGATCGCGATCGCAAAGTCCGCACTCATCCCCATCGACAGATTCGTCAGCCCATTGCGCGCGGCGATCTTGGCAGTCAGTGCAAAATGCGGCGCCGGCGCATCGTCGACCGGCGGAATGCACATCAAGCCTGAAATAGGCAGACCGTATTTCTCTCGGCAGCTGGCGATGAAGCTGTCGGCGTCAGCGGGCGCAATGCCGGCCTTTTGCGGCTCTTCCCCTGTGTTGAGCTGAACGAACAATTGAGGCCGCCGGGTCTGCATGCGGAATTCCTTGGCCAAGGCCTCGCAAAGGCTCGGACGATCGACCGAGTGGATCGCATCGAACAGCGCGATGGCTTCCTTGGTCTTGTTGGATTGCAGCGGACCAATGAGATGCAAGGAAATTCCGGGATAAGCCGATAGTAACCCTGGCCACTTGGCCTTGGCTTCCTGAACGCGGTTTTCTCCGAACACGCATTGCCCCGCTTTGATGACGGGCTCGATCGCATCCGCATCGAATGTTTTGGAGACCGCAACCAGCGTCACCGAGGCGCGATCCCGGCGTGCCTCCTTGCATGCCCGCGCAATCGCCTCTTCGACAGCGGCGAGCCCGGTCGGTAAATGTTCGGTTAACTGCGAAGAGGTTTCGGTGCTCATGGGCGTTAGTTATGGGCGTTCGGTCTGCGGCGTCAGGAGTTTTAGAGATAGTTCCATTTTTACGGAATCCGGGGAGGGCTTCTTGAATCCTTGCCTGTACGCTGAGTTCCGGGGTGGGGCACTAGCATGTCAGGCTTTGGTTTCAAGCGCAAAAAATCGGGATTAGACAAGCTACCTGGAATCCGCGCGCGGCTCGCACTGCTGGCGCTGATCCTGGTGGCGCCCTTGATGCTTGAACGCGCCCGCTCGCTCGAGGAAACCCGCAACAAGCAGATTGCCCTAGCCTATTCCGAATTCGAGCGGCTCGCCCATCACAGCGCTGACCGCCAGCATGAAGCCATCGCATCGGTCGAGACCGTTTTGAAGTCGGCGGCCCACATCCAGGCGTCAAAAAACGCTTCCGACCCGAGCTGTGACACCCTGTCGGCAAGTCTCCCCGTCAGCTTGCCGTGGATCCGCAATCTGATGCTTGTCGGTAACGACGGCCGGATCAAGTGCGCCACGCTCGATACGCTGCTCGGCCTCGATCTGAATGACCGCACTTATTTCAAGCGGGCGCGGCAGGCGCGAGACCTCGTGTTCAGCGATTTCCTGCTTTCCAAATATAACAATGACCCCGTCGTGATGGCGGCATACCCGGTTTCGTCGGTCAATCCCGGATCCGATCTTGTCGTCGTGGCGAGCGTCAATCTCGACTGGATGTCGAAGATCATGAACGACCTCAGCGGTCGTCCCGGCATACTGGCCATTCTCGTTGACAGCGCCGGAACCGTGATGGCGGCGCCGACCGATCTGGCCCGCATGATCGGCCGCCCGCTGACCGGCGTCCCGGCCCTGACGGGAGCCGTCACGAAGGCGATCAATTCGGACCAGCAGAACGGATTATTTTCGTTCCCGTCTTCGGATGGGGTCAGGCGCACGTTGAGCTTTTCGCGCATTCCCGGCACGGAATCGCGGCTAATCCTGATTGTCGACGAAGCCATGGTGGCCGCCGATATCAACCGTGACATTCGCAACGCCTATTTGCAGCTTGGATTGGTCTGCGTGTTCGTGCTGCTGGGCGCGCTGGCGGCAGCGGAAATGCTCATCATTCGGCCGATCCACAAGCTCGTAGCGGTCGCAAGGCGCTTCGGCGAAGGGGATCTGTCGGTACGTGCGGCCAACACCCGGTTGCCCGCCGAATTCGCGCCGCTGGCTCGCGCCTTCGACGCGATGGCCAGCCAACTTTCCGAGCGCGAACTTGAACTGATTGCGTCCAACAACCGCCTGACCGTCATGGCTTCGATCGACATGCTGTCAGGCCTTGCAAATCGTCGCGGGTTTCAGAGCCGGCTCGATTTCGAGTGGATGAAAGCTGAGCAATGCAACAGCCGGCTGTCGCTGATGATGATCGACGTCGATCACTTCAAGCTGTTCAACGATACCTATGGCCATCCCGAAGGCGATGCTTGTCTCTCACGAATCGGTGAAACGCTCGCCGGTCTCGCTGCAGCAACCTCGGGCTTTGCGGCCCGCTATGGCGGCGAGGAGTTCTGCCTGTTGCTGCCGGACACCGATACCAGCCGTGCGCTCGAGATCGGTGAGATGGCGCGGGCCGCGGTACAGAATCTCGCAATCCCCCACGCGACCTCCAGCCATCTCGTGGTCACGGTCAGCGTCGGCGTAGCCGGCGTCAAGCCGAGCGAAGCGGTCAAACCGGGCGATCTGCTGGAAGCCGCCGATGCCAGCCTCTACGTCGCCAAACGTAACGGCCGCAACATGGTCGCGGAGCATGGCCTCGGCCAAACCGCCGAGCATGGCGGCTCGGTCGCGCTGGTGAGCTAGCCAGCCCGCGTTGCCATTGGGACGGCATTCAGCCGGCTTGCGACCCGTTGACCGGAAAGCTGCTTTTGTGGCCTAGTCCGCCGTCTTTTGACGACGGCCCGAATCCACGAAAAGCCAAGCGATTCCATGAGCTCCGAACGCTATAACGCCCGCGAATCCGAGCCCCATTGGCAGCGCCAGTGGGACGAAAAGGCGATTTTCGCCGCCAAGAACGACGATCCGCGGCCGAAATATTACGTGCTTGAGATGTTCCCCTACCCTTCGGGACGCATCCATATCGGGCACGTCCGGAACTATACGCTTGGCGACGTGCTCGCGCGCTTCATGCGTGCCAAGGGATTCAATGTGCTCCATCCGATGGGCTGGGACGCATTCGGACTGCCGGCCGAAAACGCGGCGATCGAGCGCAAGGTGGCGCCGAAAGCGTGGACCTACGACAACATCGCCGCGATGAAGAAGCAGCTGCGTTCGATCGGTCTGTCGCTCGACTGGTCACGCGAATTCGCCACCTGCGATCCCTCCTACTACAAGCACCAGCAGAAAATGTTCAACGACTTCCTGCGTGCAGGTCTCGCCGAGCGCGAGAAGCGCAAGGTCAATTGGGACCCGGTGGACATGACGGTACTCGCCAACGAGCAGGTGATCGACGGCCGCGGCTGGCGGTCGGGTGCCGTGGTCGAACAGCGCGAAATGAACCAGTGGGTCTTCAAGATCACGAAGTACTCGCAGGAACTCTTGGATGCGCTCGACACGCTCGACCGTTGGCCCGACAAGGTACGGCTGATGCAGCGCAACTGGATCGGGCGCAGCGAGGGGCTCCTGGTCCGCTTCGCGCTCGACAAGGCAACGACGCCGGCCGGCGAGACCGAACTGAAAATTTTCACGACGCGGCCGGACACGTTATTCGGCGCGAAGTTCATGGCCATCTCCGCCGATCATCCGCTGGCGCAGGCAGCGGCCGCGAAGAACCCAAAGCTCGCCGAGTTCATCGCCGAGATCAAACGCATGGGCACCGCGCAGGAAATCATCGACACTGCCGAGAAGCAGGGCTTTGACACCGGCATCCGCGCGGTTCACCCGTTTGACCCGACCTGGAAGCTGCCGGTCTATGTCGCCAATTTCGTGTTGATGGAATACGGCACTGGCGCGATCTTCGGCTGTCCCGCCCACGATCAGCGCGACCTCGATTTCGTCAACAAATACCATCTCGGCAACACGCCGGTCGTCTGCCCGGAAGGCCAGGACCCGAAGACTTTCGTGATCACGGACACCGCCTATGACGGCGACGGCCGGATGATCAATTCGCGTTTTCTCGATGGCATGACGATCGAAGCGGCCAAGGAAGAAGTCGCAAAAAGACTGGAGACCGAGCTCCGCGGCAATGCGCCCGTTGGCGAGCGGCAGGTGAACTTCCGCCTGCGCGACTGGGGCATCTCACGCCAGCGCTATTGGGGCTGTCCGATCCCGGTCATTCATTGCCCGAAATGCGACGTTGTGCCGGTCCCTGACAAGGACCTGCCGGTCGCGCTTCCCGAGGACGTGAGCTTCGACAAGCCGGGCAACGCGCTCGACCATCACCCGACCTGGAAGCATGTCATGTGCCCGCAGTGCGGGGCCAAGGCGGTGCGCGAAACCGACACCATGGACACCTTCGTTGATTCGTCCTGGTATTTCGCGCGCTTCACCGATCCCTGGAATGAGACGTCGCCGACCACGCCCGACGTCGCGAACCGCCTGATGCCGGTCGACCAGTATATCGGCGGCGTCGAGCACGCGATCCTGCACCTGCTCTATAGCCGCTTCTTCACCCGCGCCATGAAGGCGACCGGTCATATCGATCTGAAAGAACCGTTCGCCGGCATGTTCACCCAGGGCATGGTGGTTCACGAGACCTATCAGAAAGCCGACGGCGCTTACGTCACGCCCGCGGAAGTCAAGGTTGAGAGCGTGGGCGCCGATCGGAGCGCGACGCTGTTGTCATCCGGTGAGCCGGTTGCGATCGGCGCCATCGAGAAAATGTCGAAGTCGAAGAAAAACACGGTCGACCCCGACGACATCATCGCGACCTACGGCGCCGACGTGGCCCGCTGGTTCATGCTGTCGGACTCCCCGCCCGACCGCGACGTGATCTGGAGCGACGAGCGCGTCCAGGGCGCCTCACGTTTTGTGCAACGGCTCTGGCGCCTCGTCCATGAAGCGGCCGAGGCCGGCAAGGCTGCGCCTGCCGCAAAACCCACGTCATTCGGAACCGATGCGCTCGGCTTACGCAAGGCGGCTCACGGCGCCCTCGACAAGGTTTCGACGGGTATCGAACGGCTGCACTTCAATGTGTGTCTCGCCCACATCCGCGAATTTTCCAATGCGCTGAGCGATGTCCTGGCGCGCCCCGGGCAGCCCTCACCTGACATGACCCCTGATCTAACTTGGGCCATCCACGAAGCCGCGACGATCCTGGTTCAACTGTTCGCGCCAATGATGCCCCATCTGGCAGAGGCCTGCTGGGGTGTGCTCGGCCAATCGGGTCTGGTTTCAGAAGCAAACTGGCCCAAAATAGAACGCGATTTGCTGGTTGAAGACACGGTGACGCTGGTGGTCCAGGTCAATGGCAAGAAGAGAGGCGAGGTCACGGTGCCCCGCACCGCCCAGAATCCGGAAATTGAGGCTGCCGTTTTGGCCCTTGATGCGGTAAAACAGTCTCTGGGGGATAAGCCCGTACGTAAAGTGATCGTTGTTCCGATGAGGATCGTGAATGTCGTTGGCTAAGATCGTCACTCGGTTTCTCGCTGTGGTTGCCTTGGCGGCTCTGACGGCCGGATGCTTCCAGCCGATGTATGCCGAACATGCGGACGGCACGCCGGGCCTGCGGGAAAAATTGGCGGGAGTGGAACTCCCGCCGGTCAACAAACCGAACTCCTCACGTGACGCCCGCTTGGGCGTGGCGATCCGCAATGCGCTGGCGTTCAAGCTTTATGGCAATGCCACAGGAACGGCGCCTACTCACAAGCTTGAGATCAGATTCACCACCGGGCGTAGTGATCTGATGACTGACGCCAATACGGGGCTGCCGACCAGCGAAAACTACAGCCTCGACGCGCAGTTCAATTTGATCGAGATCGCCACCAACAAATCGGTGATGACGGGAACAACGTTCTCGCATGTCACCTACGACATTCCCGGCAGCTACCAGCGGTTTGCCCGCGAGCGCGCGTTGCGCGATGCCGAGGATCGGGCCAGTCAGGAAGTCGCCGAAAACATCAAGACGCGCCTCGCCTCATTCTTCTTCGCCGGCGCCTGAGGCATTCGGCCTTCCCGCCACGCCTGACCGCGCAAGCCGCAAATCTTTGTCATCCGCCGGCGGCAGCGGCTTCGCCGATCTGAAAGCGACGGGTATTGGTCCTTCCATGGTGGCGCTCCGCGGAAAAGAAATCGATGCCTTTCTCGCCCGGCCCGATTCGGGGCGTCCGATCATCCTGCTTTTCGGTCCAGACGCCGGCCTGGTGCGCGAGCGCGCCGAGGCGTTATTGGCGTCGGCAGTCGATGACCCCAACGATCCGTTCTCACTCGTCAGACTGGATGGCGATGAGCTTTCGGCCGAGCCGTCCCGGCTGGTCGACGAGGCGCTGACGATCCCCCTGTTCGGCGGACGCCGTGCGATTCGCGTTCGCGCCGGCTCGCGGAATTTTGCCGGCGGCATCGATGCGCTGGCGGAAACACCTCTCAAGGATTGCCGCATCGTCATCGAGGCTGGCGAGCTGCGGCCCGAATCCCCGCTGCGCAAGGCCTGCGAGCGCGCCAAGACGGCGGTCGCAATTGCCTGTTACCCCGACACCGAACGCGATCTGATGAAACTGATCGACGACGAGCTCAAACTCTCGAGCCTGCGTATCGCTCCGGATGCCCGGGCCGTACTGATGAGTTTGCTCGGCGGCGACCGGCAGGCATCGCGCAACGAGTTGCGCAAACTCACGCTCTACTCGCACGGCAAGGGCGAGGTAACGCTCGATGATGTGATGGCGGTCGTCGCCGACGCATCGGAGCTGAAGATCGACCCGATTGTGGATGGCGCCTTTGCCGGAAATCCTGCCACCGTTGAGACCGAATTCGCCAAGGCCATGGTGGCCGGCACCTATCCCGGCGTGATCATTTCCGCGGCCCAGCGCCAGGCAGCATGGCTGCACAAATCCGCGCTCGCGATCGCCGAGGGAACGCCGAGTTCTGTGGTGCTCGACGGTGGATTTCCAAGACTGCACTTTTCCCGGAAGACCAATGTCGAGATCGCGCTACGCAACTTCGATGCGGCGCGACTGACGCTGGTCATCGATCAGCTCGCAACCGCGGCCCTCGAAATGCGCAAGCAGGCGACGCTCGCCGCCGTCATTGCGCAACGCGCGCTGCTTTCGATTGCGGTAAATGCAAAGCGGCGGGGATGAAGCCGTCGCCATCCGCGATAACGAGCTAGTGACGCGGACTAAGACAAGCTGATCTTCAGACTTGAAATCAGGATTTGGAACTCAACCGTCGCACGACATCGTCAAGCTGATCGAGGTCGCGGTAGCGGATATGGACAATGCCCCCGGTCTCGTGATGGTCGATACTGACGGCAAGTCCGAGCGCGTCACTCACGGTTTTTTCCAGCGACACCGTGTTGGGATCCTTTGTCTTGCTGCCCCTCGCCTTCTGCGGTTTGCGCTCCGGCACACCTTCGACATGGGCCAAGGCTTCGGCCTGACGCACATTGAGGCCTTCCTCGACGATCCGCTTCGCGGCGGCGAGGGGGTCGGGAACACCGATGAGTGCGCGGGCATGGCCGGCCGATAACTGGCCCTGTGCGATATAGGCCTGAACCTCCGCCGGCAGTTTCGTCAGACGCATCATGTTGGCGATATGGCTGCGGCTCTTGCCGACGATTCTCGCGATGTCTTCCTGGCTGCGTTTGAATTCGTTGGCGAGCGCGTGGTAGCCCTGCGCCTCCTCCATCGCGTTGAGGTCTTCGCGCTGGACGTTTTCGACGATCGCGATCTCGAGTGCATCCGAATCGCTGACGTCGACCGGCACGATCGGAACTTCGTGCAGGCCCGCGGCCTGCGACGCCCGCCAGCGGCGTTCGCCGGCGATGATCTCGAAGCGATCCTGCGTGCCACGCACCGGCCGAACCACGATCGGCTGAATCACGCCGTGCTGTTTGATCGAATCGGCGAGTTCCTTCAGCTCGGCATCGGGAAATTCCCGGCGGGGATTGCGCGGATTCGGTTTGAGGAATTCGATCGGCACCTTGCGTTGCGCGCGCGGCCGGTCGACATGCGCGGCTTCGCCGCCGACATCCCCGATCAGACTTGCAAGACCGCGCCCCAGTCGCGAACGCGCTTCGTCGGCCATCGCCAGCTCCCTTGGATTCAACTCGACGCTCCCGTTTCTTGCTGTCATTCCCGGCCGCACGAAGGGCGAACCCGGAATCTCGAATTGCTTTCTCGCTTCATCTCCTCGAGATTCTGGATCGATCTGCTGCCGCGCATCGTCCGGAATGACAAGGCGACGGGTTTAGTGCGTGCGCAGCTCACGCTCGCGCTGGATGACTTCTGTTGCGAGCTTGAGGTAGGCGTCGCTGCCGACGCATTTGAGATCATAGACCAGCACCGGCTTGCCGTAGGACGGCGCCTCGGAAATGCGCACGTTGCGCGGGATCATGGTGCTGTAGACCTTGCTGCCCATGAACTGCCGGACGTCGGCGACGACCTGGTTC
>DATHPL010000216.1:0-5311 GCA_035483915.1 Bradyrhizobium sp. | reverse complement strand
CCGATCGTCCTGCATTCGCATTTGCGCGCCTGTCTCGACGCCCGGCGCGAGGCCGACGAAGTGTTTCGCGACGCGCTCAGCGCCAAGAAGCTGAAGGAGTTGCGGCGCCAGCGCAACCGCCTCGCCGAGCATGGTGAGGTGCGGTTTACGGTCGCCCGCACGACCGAGGAGGTCGCCCAAGCGGTTGAGGTTTTTCTCGCGCTGGAAGCCAGTGGCTGGAAGGGTGAACGCGGCACCGCGCTTCGGCAGCGCGAAGGCGATTTAAGCTTCATCCGCAGCGCGACGCGTGGCCTCTCCGAAACCGGCCAGTGCGAAATCGTGACCCTACATGCCGGCGAAACGCCGGTTGCCGCCGCGGTCGTGCTTCGGCACCAGGATCGCGCGTTCTACTTTAAGCTCGGCATCGACGAGCGCTTTGCAAAATTCTCGCCGGGCGTCCAATTGACGCTCGACCTGACACGGCATCTTTGCGCCGACGCGGTGCTGGCGACCGCCGACTCCACGGCGAGCGCCGATCATCCCATGATCAACCCGATCTGGCGCGGACGGCTGAAGATCGGCGACGTCATCATTCCGCTGCGGCGGAACGATCCGGTGGTATCCGCGATCCGTGCGGCGCTGACCGCGCGGCACCGGCTTCGCGAATTGGTGCGGGCCGCGGTGCATCGGCTGCGCTCGACCAAATAAGCGAATTATTCCGCGGCCTGCGCGTTCACTTCCGCCGAGACCTGGCGGATGGCGGCGGCGAGCTGCTCGGGCGGTTGCGCCCCCGAGACCGCATATTTCTGCGCGAAGACATAGGTCGGCACGCCGGAAATGCCCTTGCTGGCGGCTTCCTCTGCCTGCGCCGAAATCAGCGCCACGTCTTCATCCGTCGCAAGCCGCCGGCGCGTCTCCTCGGCAGCGAGCCCGACATCGGCCGCTGCCTGCACCAGCACATTGGTGTCGGTGAGGTCGCCGCCGTCGCGGAAATACAGTTCCATCAGCCGCTGCTTCATCTCGGCCGCTTTGCCCTTGGCTTCCGCCCAGTGAATCAGGCGATGGCAATCGATCGTGTTGGGCTGCCGTTTTACGAGGTCGGGGCGATAGCTCAGCCCCTCTTCGCCAGCGGCTGCGACGACGCGACCCGCAATGCCCTTATAGGCCTCGACCGAGCCGAATTTGGTGGTGAGATAATCCTCGCGGCTAATGCCCTCGCGCGGCACCCAGGGATTGAGGAAAAACGGCCGCCAATGCACCTCAACCGGAACATCCTTGACCAGCGCCAACGCATTCTCGATCCGGCGCTTTCCGATATAGCACCAGGGGCAGACGACGTCGGAGACGATATCCAGTCGAACGGGTTTCAAGGTGCTCATCGGCGGCCTCTCTTGTTTTCTGACGACCGCGTAGAGATAGGCCGCTGGCCGACCGTGAACAAGGCGCCTATCGCAGGTCTGCCGCCATAGCCCGCAGCCGAGTTGCGGTGAATTCGTCGGCCGGAAACAACGTCTCCAGCGCCAGTTCCGACAACGTCACGTCGACCGGCGTGCCGAAAATCATCGTCGCCGACATGAAGCTGAGGACGCCGCCGCCAAACCGCAGCTTGAGCGGAATAGCGACGCTGTCGGGCGGCAACGGCGCCGATCGCGCGGGGATTGGATAGGTCTTCAGCTCGGCATAGAGCTTGATCAGTCCGGGATCGGCGGTGGTCTCGCATTGACGGCGCAACCGCTCCAGGAGATGCCCGCCCCATTCGGCGATGTTCACGGTGCGTGCGGCCAGCGCCTCGGGATGAAGCGCAAGCCGGAAAATGTTGATGGGCGGCGTCAGCAGCCGCTGCGGAACGGCGCCTAACAGCGGCATCACCATGCGGTTGGCCGAGACCAGATTCCAGTGCCGGTCATAGGCCAGCGCGGGGTTCGGCTCATGCGCGCGAAGCACGAGATCGATCGCCGCGCGCGCCGATTGCAGCGCGGGATCATCGAGCGAGCGTTGCGGAAAGGCCGGTGCAAAGCCTGCGACGGTCAGCAGCACATTGCGCTCGCGCAAAGGCACGTTGAGCCGTTCAGCCAATTTCAACACCATGTCGCGCGAGGGCGTCGCACGTCCTGTTTCGACGAAACTCAGGTGACGTGTGGAAATCTCGGCGTCCTCGGCGAGATCGAGCTGGCTCAAATGCCGGCGCAGCCGCCACTGGCGCAGATGCTCGCCAATATGGACGGGCTCGGCGGCTTCCGCGCGGGCCGTTGCTGGATGCGCACTCATGGCCAAAACCTATCACGCGGAATTCAGTGCTTCCATTACCTGCGACGTAATGGATCACCCCCCGACACGCTGTCATCGTTGTGGTCAGCGGAGATGACGCGTCGATCGGCGCGCTGATCATCTCCCGACGATCTGAGGAGAACCACGATGATGACCCCATCTCTCTTCCTGCGCCGCGCGCTTGCCGCCGACGCGATCTTCAGCGGCGCTGGCGCCGTGATTTTCACCCTTGGCGCCGGCGAACTCGCGCCGCTGTTCGATCTGCCGGAGGCGCTGTTGCTCGAAACCGGCCTGTTCCTGATCGTCTATGCCGCATTTGTCGGCTGGCTCGGCACGCGTCAGTCTTTTCCGAGGATCCTGGCCGGGATTGTCGTCGTGGGCAACGCCGCGTGGACGCTCGCGAGCATCGCGCTTCTGTTCAGCGGCGCGGTGACGCCGAATTTGCTTGGTGAAGCGGCTGTGGTCGCGCAGGCCATTGCCACCGGCATCTTTGCCGAACTGCAATTCATCGGCCTGCGCCGGAGCAGCGACATGGTCGCCGCTTGAGACCGTTGGTGTTACGCGGAAGCTTGTTGCGCTTCATCCACTGTCGTCGCCGTTGGCATCACGAGGCTTGGCGCGAAAGCCGCCGAGGCCTCCGATGTCGCGGCGATCGGCTGCTCGGCAGCAACCATCGGAACGACCGATTTCGGGCGGCTGCGCCGGGCCGAAGTCCCGCCACTCGCGCGAACCCCATTTAATACCTTGCGCTTGCGGTCCGACTTGAGTTCGGCTTTCGCCTTGCTCTTTGCTTTCGCGCTCGACTTGGTTTTCGCCCGCTTGGCCGCCTCTTTCTCGGCCTTCCTTTTGGCTTTGCGCTCGGCCTTTTTCAGTTCTTTGGCCTTCAGCCGCAACCGTTCGGCCCTTGCCTCGGCGCGCTTCTTCTTGCGCTTTTTCTCGCAAGCGTCGCATTTGCAGCCGATCGGCTTCAGATAGGCTTTGAAATAGTCGGTGCCGTAATCGTAGTTGATCTCGTCGCCCGCCTCGATGTTCTTGATCGCGCGAATGAAAACCTTGCGCTTGCGCGGGCGGACATCGCTCTCCGCATTCGGCTTGCAAGCGTGATTGATGTAGCGGGCAACGTTCTTGCGTACCGAACCATCGATGGTCCAGCGATTGTCGAGTTCGAACAGGTATTTGTTCTCGATCGCGTCGTCTTTTTTCTTTTTGGAATCCAGGAGCGGCCCAAAATAACGGATGATTTTGGTGCCCTTCTTGATCCGCTTGGTGGCGAAGAGGCCGAGTCCGGTGCGGGAACGGCCGACGCGATAGGGTTTCTTCGACGAAAGGACAGGCATGACGATGAGGCAACTACAACGCTGATGAAAACAGGGGATCGCGAGGCAAAACGTTCTAGAACGATTCCATGCAAATGTCAGGCCTTTCGCGATGTTTGTGCGAACCGTCCCCATCTTTGGAAGGCTACAGTTGGGCCTCCGCCGAAAGATGCGCTATACCGCTCACAATCGCCCGCCCCCGCCTGTTTTGGGCGCGCGAAAAATCATCAGGAGACATCGATGGCCGTGGACGGAAACTGGAACATCACCATGAGTACACCGATGGGCGATCGCGAGACGACGCTGAGCGTGAAGAGCGCAGGTGGCGCGCTGACAGGCACCCAGACCGCCGAAGGCAATTCCGCCGAGATTTTCGACGGCACGGCCAATGGCGATGACCTTTCCTGGAAGGTTTCGATTACGAACCCGATGCCGCTGACGCTCGAATTCACCGGCAAGGTCTCCGGCGACAGCATTTCCGGCGAAATGGGCATCGGTCCGATGGGCAGCTTTCCGTTCACGGGAACACGGGCGTAAGACGCCTGCGGGCGTTGTCCCGACGAAAGCAGGGACCCATACGCCGTGGCGACTGTTATGAGATGACAACATCGGTCGAAGGCCTTCGCAATAAGGCAATCTGTGGTTTCCCGACTCAAGGCCGGGACGACGTAGTGAGAGGCACACTTCCACCCTCCCGCAACGCGAACGAGTCCGGGGAAGGACCTACCGGTCTGAGCCGTCTGATTGCGGGGTTGCCATCAGCGTGGGTCCTGATGGGCCCTTAAAATCGAGGCATATGAAACGGAGGAACGGTTATCATGCCCAAACTTGCGCTGATTGCGACAATCGAGGTTGTGGAAGGACAGAGGGACCGGCTCCTGCTATTGCTCAAGGCGCATGGAGCCCGCAGCCTGAAGGATGAGGCCGGCACCCTTCAGTTTGAAGTCCTGGTGCCTCGCGAGGATGATACAAAATTGTTGGTCTATGAAGTCTATCGCGACGATGCCGCGTTCGATGAGCATCTAAACGCAGTTTCCATCGCCCGGTTCCGGAAAGAAACTGACGGAATGTTTGAGAAGATATACGCGACGAGATGCACGCCCGCAGAATAGCTGGGCAGGAAGTATCCGTTCGGCCGCTCGCCGCCGTCATGGCGTCCCTGTTGGACGAGAAAGTCCTCGCGACCTTTTGTCATCGGGAACCGAAACCGATCCCGTCTATTAGCTCTGCAGAACGCCATAGGGAGTTATGCGCATGGACAAGGATCGGATTACCGGATCGGCAAAGGATTTCGCAGGTAAGGTTGAAGGCACGGTCGGAGACATCTCTGGCGATGCAAAGACGCAGGCCGAAGGCCGTTTCCGCGAGGCGGCGGGTACGGCGCAAAACCTGTATGGCCAGGCGAAGGATGCCGCGCGCGACGCCAAGGATGCCGCCCTCGGCTACGCCAAGGATTCCTACGAGAAAAGCGGCGATACATTCCGTGACGGCTCGCAAGCGATCGCGAAAAGCGTGCAGGACAACCCGCTCGGTTCGCTGTTGATCGCGGGCGGCATTGGCTTTGCACTGGCGCTATTGATGACGCGGCCTCCGCGTCGCACACAGCCGCGCTGGCGATATTGAGGCATCGGAGGTCAAGCCGTGAGCGATGAAAGCCCCCCTCTGGTCTATGACGGTCTGGATCCCGCTCCTGCGCCTAAATCCGCCTTTGCGGAAATCTCCGAAGCGCTGAATGAGGCGATCAACCG
>DATHPL010000215.1:0-10912 GCA_035483915.1 Bradyrhizobium sp. | reverse complement strand
CTGGGCGATCGCCATGTAGATGCGCGGCATCAGCGGGAAATGATAAGCCATGTGGCATTCATCGCTGTTGCCGAAATAGTACTGAACGTCCTCCGGCCACTGATTGGCTTCCGCGAGCAGCACCTTGCCCTTGGCGTACTTGTCCAACTCGGCGCGCATCCGACGGATGATGGCGTGCGTCTCGGGCAGGTTTTCGTTGTTGGTGCCGTCGCGCTCGCACAAATAGGGGATGGCGTCGAGACGGAAACCGTCGACGCCGGTGTCGAGCCAGCGCTTCATCACCTGGACAAGGGCATTGACGACGCGGGGGTTGTCGAAATTCAGATCCGGCTGGTGCGAAAAAAACCGGTGCCAGTAGAACTGGCCGGCTTCCGGATCCCAGGTCCAGTTCGATTTCTCCGTATCGGTGAAGATGATACGCGTGCCCAGATATTTCTGGTCGGTATCGCTCCACACATACCAGTTGCGCGCGCTCGATTTCGGATCGCTGCGCTTGGCGCGCTTGAACCAGTGGTGCTGGTCGGAGGTGTGGTTGATGACGAGTTCGATGATCACCCGCAAGCCGCGTCGCTTGGCTTCGACGATGAAGCGGCGAAATTCCTTCATGTTGCCGAAATCGGGATTGATGGAGCCGTAGTCGGCGATGTCGTAGCCGTCGTCGCGTCCCGGCGAGGGATAGAACGGCAACAGCCACAGCGTCGTCACGCCGAGGTCTTGCAGATAATCGAGCTTTTCGGTCAGCCCTACGAAATCGCCGATGCCGTCATTGTTGCTGTCGGCAAACGCCTTGACGTGAAGCTGGTAGATAATGGCGTCCTTGTACCAAAGCTCATCGCCGTCGAGCGCATCGGCCGCCGCTTCCTTTGTATCGATGGATGACATCAGATTCATCGGGACCGGGGAATGAGCAGAGGCGGGATTATGGTACGGTTGGGGATCCGGATGGCGTGCCGAGCCCCCGGCGGTTTCGGTGATTTTGTTCACGATGATGCCGTCGGCATGAATTGGTCCCATTTCGTTGCCGCGAAAAGGAGATGCTCGGGACTATATAGAAAGCCGCTTCCCACCTATTGGTTCCCGGGGGAACGGCATGGCGGGCGAGCGCGTTAGCCACTTCTATCCTCTTCCCAAATCAGTAGAATTTGCGGCGACCTCCCTCAGATCTCCTTTCCCCCTTCCTGTTCTCTTTTTGTGCAAATGGCGTGCCGAATGGACGTTTATATCAGGGCTAAACAATTAGGCATCCAGACCGAGTTTGTGGACGGTCAGGGTCACCGCCATGTGACGGACGCCACAGCCCTGAAGATTATCCTCGATGCCCTGCCGGAGCGAATTCCCTCCCGGCTGCTCGACGGGCCGGTGGTCATCCGCGCTGGCGAGGCCTCGCGCACCGAATTCAGGCCTTCCGCAGCGCTTCCCGTCTCCTGGAAGGTCGTGTCCGGCCGGAAGATCGTCGCGCAAGGCGAGGCAAACCAGCGCAGCATCGATTGGCCCACCGATTGGGGCGAGGGGGTTTATCGGCTTCAACTGACCGATGCGGCTTCTATAAGCGAGGAGATCCCGCTGGTCGTCTCGCCGCCAAGGGCTTATGGCGGCGATTTTGATCGCGGCTGGCTATTGGCGGTCCAGCTTTACGGTGTCCGCTCCGCGCGTAACTGGGGCATCGGCGACTTTACCGATCTTTCGGCCCTGATTGAACTTGCGGCGCAGCTTGGAGCCGACGGTGTCGGCCTCAATCCGCTGCACGCTCTGTTTGACGACAAGCCGGCCGATTGCAGTCCCTATTCGCCCAACAGCCGGCTGTTTCTCAACGCGCTCTATATCGATGTCGAACAAATCCCCGAATTTGAAACCGGCGGCAAGGCCGGCAAAGCCGCCGCGCGGCTGCGCGAGGGCCATATCGTCGATTACAAGGGCGTTGCCGAGTTGAAATGGCGGGCGCTGCGCGCGGCCTTCGATAAATTCAAGCTAAAGCCGGGTGCCGGGCGGAGGGAGGATTTTGATGCCTTCCGCGCCGAGCGCGCCCCGTTACTGTCGCGCTTTGCCTGCTTTGAGGTGCTGCGGCACAAGTTCGACCAGCCGTGGTGGGAGTGGCCTGCGGATTGGCGTGCGCCTAACGATGCGGCATGTGCCGAGTTGCGCCGGGGCGAAGAGGCCGTCGAGATCGAATTCGTCGAATTCGTGCAGTGGACCGCCGACCGGCAGTTGCGCGCGTGCCGGGATCAGGCGCGCCGTCTCGGCATGAAGGTCGGGCTCTATCTCGACGTGGCGGTCGGCGTGCAGTCCGGCGGCTTCGATGCCTGGAACGAGCAGACCGCGATCTCGCGTCATCTGTCGGTCGGCGCGCCGCCCGATCCGCTCAACCTCGCCGGCCAGAACTGGGGGCTTGCTGGCTTCAATGCCGCCGGCCTCGAACTGCAATCCTTTGCGCCGTATCGCGACATGCTGCGGGCCTCGATGCGCTACGCCGGCGCGGTCCGGCTCGACCACGTGCTCGGTCTGAAGCGGCTCTATCTCGTGCCGCACGGCTTTGCCGCCGATAACGGCGCCTATGTGCAGATGCCGTTCGAGGCGCTGTTAGCCGCGACCGCGCAGGAAAGCGCGGCGCATGCCTGCATCGTGATCGGCGAAGATCTCGGCACCGTTCCGGAAGGTTTTCGCGACACCATGGCGGCGTGGGGCATCTGGTCTTATCAGGTCATGATGTTCGAACGCGACGATCGCGGCGCCTTTCGTGGCCCCGATCGTTATTTGCCGAATGCGCTCGTTACCTTTAACACCCACGATCTCTCGACCTATGCCGGCTGGCGCTCGTTCAGCGACCTCAAGATGAAGCGCTCGCTTGGCATCGACCCGGGCGAGAGCGACGACGCCCGATGGCACGCGCTGGCGATGCTCGACGACGTGCTGCGCCATCACGCCATCGACGACAACGACCTCTATGCGGTGGCGGCTTTCCTGTCCAAGACGCGGTCGCGCCTGCTCGCGATCTCGCTCGAGGATCTGCTCGGCGTCGTCGACCAGCCGAATATTCCGGGGACCGTGAACGAACATCCGAACTGGCGTCAACGGTTGCCGGTTGCGGTCAACGATATCGCCCATGAAATCGATATCGAGGCGTTGAAAAACGCAACGAAAGAAAGGGCAAGCGGCCACGATGTGGGCCGCGCTGCCATCAGCCGGTAAATAGCCAAGTGTCCAGAATAGAAGATTACGGCCTGATCGGAGATTGCGAAACCGCTGCTCTCGTCGGCCGTGACGGCTCGATCGATTGGCTGTGCTGGCCGGCTTTCGATTCGGATGCGTGTTTTGCGGCACTGCTCGGCACACCCAGTAACGGACGCTGGCTGATTGCACCCGCCGAAGACGTCGTCAGCACGTCGCGCCGCTACTGGGACAACACGCTGATCCTGGAGACGCAGTTCGAGACCAAAGACGGCACGGTGGCCTTGATCGACTTCATGCCGCGACGCGGGCACGCTTCCGATGTCGTCCGCCTGGTGCGCGGCGTCAAGGGCCGCGTGAAGATGCGGATGGAGCTTGTGATCCGCTTTGGCATGGGCGCCGACATCCCTTGGGTCAAACGCACCGAGGACGGCGCGTTGCTCGCGATCAGCGGACCGGACATGGCGGTGCTTCGGACTCCGGTGAAATTGCGCGGCGAGGACATGACGACGGTCGCCGACTTCGAGGTGACCGAAGGCAAGACGGTCCCATTCGTTTTCACCTATGGCGCGTCGCATCTGGAACTTCCCGATCCAATCGATCCCGCGCGGGCGTTACAGGTCACCGAGGATTTCTGGCTCGAATGGTGCAGCCGATGCACCTATGAAGGCGATCGCCGCGACCTTGTGATGCGCTCGCTGATCACGCTGAAGGCGCTGACCTATGGGCCGACCGGCGGCATCGTGGCGGCACCGACCACGTCGCTGCCGGAAAAGCTCGGCGGCGCGCGGAATTGGGATTATCGCTATTGCTGGCTGCGCGATGCGACCTTCACGCTGCTGGCGCTGATGAACTCGGGCTACACCGAGGAGGCTTCCGACTGGCACAATTGGCTATTGCGCGCGGCGGCTGGCGCGCCCGGCAATATGCAGATCATGTACGGTATCAAGGGTGAACGCCGCTTGCTCGAATGGGAAGCGGAGTGGCTCCCCGGCTATGAAGGCGCGCAGCCGGTGCGGGTCGGCAATGCCGCTCACGCCCAGATGCAACTCGATGTCTATGGCGAGTTGATCGACGCCTTCCACCAGTCGCGTGTGACCAAGCTGAAGCTGGAAGACGGCACCTGGGACCTCGAATGCGCCGTGCTCGAACATCTCGAGGAAGTCTGGGATCAGCGGGACCAGGGCATCTGGGAACGGCGCGACCAGGGCCGGCACTACGTTTTTTCCAAAGTCATGACGTGGGTGGCGTTTGACCGCGGCATCAAGAGCGCCGAGATGTTCGGCTTCAAGGCTCCGCTCGACCGTTGGAAATCCCTGCGCGACACCATCCATCGCGACGTCTGCGAAAAAGGTTTCGATTCCCGGCTGAACAGCTTCGTCGAATCCTACGGCGCGCAAGTGTTCGATGCGAGCCTGCTGCTGTTGCCGGCGGTCGGCTTCTTGCCGGGCTCGGACCCGCGCATCCGCGGCACGATTGCCGCAGTCGAACGCCATATGATGCGGGACGGCTTTGTGCTGCGGCATGACCCCCGCGAGGTCACTTCCGAGATCCAGCCGATCGAGGGCGCCTTTCTGGCCTGCACGCTCTGGCTTGCGGATGCCTATGTGCTGGCCGGCGATCTCGACAAGGCGCAAACGCTGTTCGATCGCGTCGTCGGCATCGCCAACGATCTCGGGCTGTTGGCGGAAGAGTTCGATTCCGGCGCGGGACGCCAGACCGGCAATTTCCCGCAAGCCTTGACCCACATCGCGCTGATCAATACCGCGCATAACTTGAGTGAAGCCCGGCACGCCAACGACAAGCCGGCGATGCAGCGGTCGAAATAAGGGAGCTTTCTTTCCCTCTCCCCTTGTGGGAGAGGGTGGCGTCATCGAGTGAAACGAGATGAGGCCGGGTGAGGGGTCTTCCCGTGCAGGCATACCCCTCACCCGTCTCGAATTCGCTTCGCTCTTTCGATCCACCCTCTCCCACAAGGGGAGAGGGGAAGGGGCAGCTTAGCTCGCCGCGTTCCCTTTTAGAATCATCTCCATCGCCTTGGCAAAACCGTCCTCTTCATTCGAAGAGGTGACGTGCGTGGCCTGCCGTTTCACGTCGTCGGTGGCGTTGCCCATGGCGAACGACGTGCCGCTGACCCGAAACATTGCGAGATCGTTCTGCATGTCGCCGATGGTGGCAACCGCGTCGGTCGAAATGCCAAGGCGGTGCGCGATCGTTTGGACGAAGGTGCCTTTGTTGACGCCGGGCGGCGTGATGTCGAGGTAATAACTTTGCGAGCGTATGGCGGTGGCCTGTGCACCGAGTGCTTGCTGCATGGCGGCTTCGCAGCGTTGCAATCCCTCCGCATCCGCGCTGGCGCCGACGATCTTGCAGGCCGACGAAAGATAAGGCGTGAAATTCGCAACGATGGTCGGATCGGCGCGGATCGCGCGCTTTTCGTGCGGGACATACGCGCCGTTAGGGTCGCGGGTGAGCCACTGATCGGTATTGAACAGCCAGATTTCGGCGCCGAATTTTTCGAGCAGTTCGAGGGCGCGCCGCGTCGCCGCCTCCGGGATTAAATGCTGTTCGACCGGCTTCAGTGCCGTATCAACAATACAACTGCCGTTGAAGGCGCCGATGGGAAGCGTAATACCCAAAGGCTCGATCAGAAACCGCATGCCGAGCGTCGGGCGGCTGGAGGTGATCGTAAAGCCGATGCCGGCCTCGTGAAGTCTTTTCACGGCGCCGATGGCGCGCTCGGTGAGGAGCTTTTCCTTGGTCAGGAGCGTGCCGTCGACGTCGGAAACAACGAGCGCGGTTTTGGTCATGGGCTGACGGTCCTGACTTGCCCAGTACTTTGGGAAGCAACCTGGGCGGCAATGTTGTCGACGATGGCCTCGACCGGCGCATCGATGGAAACGGTGAATGGACGCTCGTCGGTTTGCGGCGGCTCCAATGTTGTGAACTGGCTGTCCAGCAGTCCCGGCGGCATGAAGTGGTTCTTTCGCTTGGCAAGCCGGTCGGCAATCAGGGCCTGGCTGCCGTTCAGAAACACGATACGGATATCGCTGCGTCCGTGCACCAATATATCGCGATAGGTGCGTTTCAAGGCAGAGCAGGCCATCACGACATGGCCGCCGGCCTGGCACACCCGGTCGATCTCATCTGCGATCGCCTGCAGCCACGGCCAGCGGTCATCATCGGTCAGCGGGTGGCCGGCGCTCATCTTGGCGACATTGCTTTTGGGATGAAAACGGTCGCCGTCCTCAAAGGTCCATTGCAAACGCTCGGCGAGGGCAGCCGCGATCGTGCTTTTGCCCGAACCCGATACGCCCATCACGATCAATGCGCAGGGCGCGATGTCTGGTCTACCGTTCAATCGATCCCTCACCAACCGCGGCTTGATCCACCAGCAGGACGGTTTCGCCAATGGAGCGCGCCCGATTAGCCGGCAGGCTTTCGTCCGTCGAAAGCTTGGCGAGTATCGCACGTTTTTCATGGCCTGCGAGTTCGAACAGCATTTCGCGGCAGGAGGCGAGCGCGGGCAGCGTGAGGGTCACCCGCGGCACGAAGGGTTCGACATGGGCCTGTGGCACGCCGACGACCCAGCGCCTGGTCTCGTTCAACGCTGGATAATCCGGAAATAGCGAGGCGGTATGGCCGTCGGGGCCGACACCCATCAGCACGAGATCAAACAGCGGCCTGGCCGGATCAAGCTCCTCGGTACCATAGAGGGATTGCAGTTCGCGCTGATAGAGTTGTGCGGCCTGGTCCGGCGTCGCCACATCCGTTGGAATGGGGTGAATGTGGTCTTTGGGCGCGAAACGATCGAGGAAAATCCCGCGCGCCATGGCCATGTTGTTCAGGGGATCGACAGGGGATACGAAACGTTCGTCGCCGATGAACCAATGCACGCGGTCCCAGGGAATGCTTTTCGCGTAAGTGTCAGTCGCCAGCAGCCGATAGAGCTGCTTCGGGCTCGATCCGCCGGTCAGGCAAATCGCGATACGATTTCGATTGGCCTCGATCCGCGCCATCAAACGCTTTGCGGCCGCATCCGCGAGCGCAGCCGGATCGGCGACGACAATCCGGTTGATGGGGGTGGGGGACGGCATGCGATTTAATCGAATTTGCGCCAGTTGCGGCCGTCGCGCTTGAGCAGCTCGTCGGCGGCATCCGGCCCTTCGCTGCCGGCCTTGTAAGGCTGCAGGCCTTTGGCGCCGGCTTTTTTCCAGGCGTCCAGAAACGGTTGAACCGCCTGCCAGCCGGCCTCGACGCTGTCAGCGCGCTGAAACAGAATGTTGTCGCCGATCATGCAGTCGTAGATCAGCGTCTCATATCCGGTAGACGGTTCGACCCGGAAGTAGTCCTTGTAGCGGAATTTCATCTCGACGCCGTCGATATTGATCGTCGGACCCGGCACCTTGGTGTTGAACTGAAGCGTAATGCCCTCGTTAGGCTCGACCGCGATGACGAGATAGTTCTGCGATAGTTTGTCAACGGGCGTATCCCTAAACATCGCAAACGGCGCCTGCTTGAACTTGATCGCGACTTCCGTGCGTTTCATGCCGAGCGCCTTGCCGGTGCGCAGGTAAAACGGCACGCCGGCCCAGCGCCAGTTGTCGATCGTCAGTTTCAGCGCGGCATAGGTCTCGGTCGTGCTGTCGGGCTTCACGTCCTCGGTCTTTTGATAGTCCGGAATTTCGACGTCGCCATTCTTGCCGGCTTGGTATTGGCCGCGCACCGAATTCTTCAGGGCCTCTTCTTCGGTCTCAGTCTGGATCGCGGCCAGCACCTCGGCCTTTGCCGAACGAACCGCATGCGCTTCGAATTTCGCCGGCGGCTCCATCGCCACCAGCGACAGAAGCTGGAACAGGTGGTTCGGCACCATGTCGCGCAGCGCGCCGGTCGCGTCGTAGAAGCTGCCGCGATGACCGACGTCGAGCTTTTCATCGACCGTGATCTGCACATGGTCGATGTGGTTGCGATTCCAGATCGGCTCGAACATGCCGTTGGCGAACCGCAGCACCAGAATGTTCTGGACGGTTTCCTTGCCGAGGTAGTGATCGATCCGGTAGATCTGCTGCTCATTGGCGATCTTGAGCAATTCGTCGTTGAGCGCCTTGGCGGAAGCCAGACTGGTGCCGAACGGCTTTTCGACCACAAGCCGCCGCCACGAACCGTTTTCTTTCAGCATGCCGGTGCGGCCAAGCTGTTTGGCGATCGGCGCGAATGCGGATGGCGGCGTCGCCAGGTAGAACAGACGATTGCCGCCAGTCTCGCGCCTGGCCTCCAGTTTGTTCAATTGCTCGGCCATGGTGTCGAACGAGGCCGGATCGCTCGGATCGGCTTCGACGCTGGTGACGCATTCGAGCAGGCGCTTGGCGATCGCTTCATCGACGGGACGCGCCTTGTATTGGCGCAAACCTTTCAGCAGGCTTTCGCGCATGTCCTCGTTCGACATGCCGTTGCGCGCGACGCCGACCACGCAGAATTTTTCGGGCAACAGATCGGCCGCCGCGAGATTGTATAGCGCAGGCAGCACCAGCCGGTGGGTCAGATCGCCGGTGGCGCCGAAGACCACGAACGAGCAGGGATCGGGCTTGTGTTTCTTCGAAGATGGCGCTGTCACGAATGCGGCTCCTTGTGGCCGCCAAATCCCTCGCGCATCGCGGAAAGAATTTTTTCCGCGAACGTATGCTCCTTGCGCGAGCGGAAACGCGCAAACAGCGCCGCGGTCAGCACCTCGGCCGGGACGGCCTCGTCGATAGCGGCATTCACGGTCCAGCGGCCCTCGCCGGAATCCTCGACAAAACCGGAATAGGTCCCAAGCGTCGGATTTTTCGCCAGCGCCGACGCGGTGAGATCGAGCAGCCAGGAGGGGATCACGCTGCCGCGCCGCCACACTTCGGCGATATCGGCAATGTCGAGTTCGAACCGATGATCCTGCGGCAGGGCGTCGATGTTGGCGTTCTTCAGGATATCGAAGCCTTCGGCATAGGCCTGCATCAGGCCGTATTCGATGCCGTTGTGGACCATCTTGACGAAATGCCCTGATCCGATCGGGCCGGCGTGAAGATAACCTTGCTCGACGCGTGGATCACGTCCCTGCCGTTCCTCGGTGCGCGGGATGTCGCCGAGGCCGGGCGCCAGCGTCTTCAAGATCGGGTCGAGACGTTCGACCACCGGCTTGTCGCCACCGATCATCATGCAATAGCCGCGCTCGATGCCCCAGACGCCGCCGGAGGTGCCGACATCAACATAATGAATGCCGCGTTCCCTGAGTTTCTTGCCGCGGCGGACGTCGTCCTGCCAGAACGTGTTGCCGCCATCGATGATGACGTCGCCGGCTTCCATCAGCTTGGCGAGGGTCTCGATGGTGGTTTCGGTGATATGGCCCGCGGGCAGCATCACCCAGGCGGTGCGCGGCTTTTCCAGCTTGCTGACGAACTCTTCCAGCGTGCCGCTGCCTGCCGCGCCTTCCTTGGCGATTCCCGCCACGGCCTTGGCGTCCTTGTCGTAGACCACGGTCGAATGCCCGTGACGCATCAGACGGCGGACAATATTGCCGCCCATCCGTCCCAACCCAATCATGCCGAGTTGCATCGTGAGGTCCTTAGTTGAGTGCCTGCCGGATCGCGTCGTCGAGCGCCTTGAGGCCGTTCTTGAGATCGCCCTTCAGATGCACGCGCAACGCGCGCCGGCCGCGTTCGGTCAGCACGCCGAAATCGCCGCGCGCTTGAGCTGCCTTGATCACACCAAAGCTGGCCTTCTGGCCCGGTACCGGCAGATCCTTGGCATCGTCGGCGGTGATCTGAAGGAACACGCCGGAGTCCGGGCCGCCTTTGTAAGCTTGTCCGGTCGAATGCAGGAAGCGTGGGCCGAATTCCGCGCAAGTTGCAACGTGACGCTGATCGCGAACCATGAGGCGCGCGGCCTGCAACGCATCGATATGCTCGGCGTTCCGCTCGATATAGGCGAGCAGGGCGACATAGTCGCCGGAATCGACGCGGGAGAAATGGGCCTTTAGCCAGGATTCGAGAGTCCCATTCGCGCCTGCCTCACGCAGATCGCTCGCATTGGCCTTGTCGGTATAGAGATCGGCCTCATCGGTCGAGATCACCGGTTGCTCTTCCGGCAGCGTACCGGACTTTTCGAACGCCGCCGTCAGCTCGCGGGTCTTGATCTTGGCGGCCTCGACGTCCGGCTGGTTGAACGGGTTGATGCCGAGAATAGAGCCCGCCACCGCCGTTGCCATTTCGAAACGATAAAATTCCTGCCCGATATGCTCGATCGATTTGATGACGATGCGAACCACCGGATGGCCGGCCTGTTGCAGCGCGTTGAGTTTGGCGTCATGGTCCGCGTCGTTTTCGTTCTCCGTGCGCAGATCGATGAAGAAACGGTCGTTGCCATAGACCGAGGCATCGGTGAGCGTTTCGCCATCGATTGGAACGAGGCCTTTGCCTTCCTTGCCGGTGGATTCGGCGATGAGCTGTTCGGCCCAGGCGCCGAAATCGGCGATTTTTTTCGACGAGAAAATCGTCACCTTGTCGCGGCCTTCGAGCCCCGCAAGCCCCATCGCGAGTCCAAGCTGGACGCCGGGATTTTCATGCGGCGGCACATCCGCGCCGCAGGAGCGCACCATCGCCAGCGTATGGTGGATCAGGCTCTTCACATCGATGCCGGCGGTCGCGGCCGGCACGAGGCCGAACGGCGACAACACCGAATAGCGGCCGCCGATCGTGGGATCGCCGTAGAACGT
>DATHPL010000214.1:0-6276 GCA_035483915.1 Bradyrhizobium sp. | reverse complement strand
CCCGGCGTCGATGATCGCCAGGCGCGCCTCATCAAGGACATGTATGCGCAAAGCGACCTGTCCTCGTCGGTGTCGGAAGGTTTTCGGATTCGCGACGACGTCTATCGTTCGATCTCGGAAGAAATGACGGCGGCCAATCGCGGCGCGGTTTCGCCGCGCGGCTTTGAATTGTCGGCGCGGCGGATCGGCCGATTGATGCGCGATCAGTTCAATCTTGGTTTTGTCGATGTCGGCGGTTGGGACACCCACGTCAACCAGGGCGCTGCGACCGGCTATCTCGCCGATCGCCTGGGCGAACTCGGCCGTGGTTTATCCGGCTTCTCCGAAGAGATTGGACCGGCCGGTTGGCGCGACACCATCGTCGTCGTGATCTCCGAATTCGGCCGCACGTTCCGCGAGAACGGCGACCGCGGCACCGATCACGGTCATGGCAGCGTCTACTGGGTGATGGGCGGTGGCATCAATGGCGGGCGCATCGCGGGCGAACAGGTCAAGGTCGAGCAGGCGACGCTGTTTCAAAACCGCGACTATCCGGTGCTGACCGATTATCGCGCCATGTTTGCAGGTCTGTTCCAACACCTGTACGGGCTGCCGCCGGCGAGCGTTCAGCGTATCTTTACCAACGTCCATCCCGCTGACTTGGGCCTGGCCTAGCGTGGCGGTTCAAAAGTCCGCATCATGCCGCGAGTTCGTCATGCCGACTTTTGAACCAAAGCCACACTAGGTTAATAAGGCTGCCGGTGTCCTTTCGATTCCGAAGTTCGTAAACGAGGGGCCGCATTCTGGTACGAACTCCGGAATCAGGACACTGGATCTGTTTCCGTGCGTTTCTACGGAACTCATGGCTGCTCTTCTCGGGAGCCGAATTTACGCGACCTTCACAGAGTCAGAGGTAGCTTCCGCCGCCCGGTACATTCCAAGAGCGGAATACCTTATGTTAAAGGTTTATAATTGTATCGCTACGGAGCACGATCTAAAGCTCGTCGCGCTTGCCGCTTTTGTGTGCATTCTCGCCTCGATCGCTGCGATCAGGCTATTGCGTTATGCCCGTAATTCTAACGGGCAGATGCGTGGCGTATGGTTGACGGTTTCTGCCATCTCGACCGGCTTCGGCATCTGGGCGACGCACTTCATCGCCATGCTCGCATTCACCCCGGGTTTGCCGAGCGGCTATAACATCGTGTTAACCGTGGTGTCGCTCGTCGCCGCGATCTCGCTCACCGGCATCGGCCTTGCGGTATCCTTGATCGGCTGGCGTCACGGTCCCTGGATCGGTGGCGCCATTGTCGCTGGCGGCATCGCCGCGATGCATTACACCGGCATGGCGGCCTTTGAGGTCGCCGGCACCGTGATGTGGGACCCCGTTCTGGTAGCTGCCTCCATCTTGCTCGGCGCGGCGATCGGCGCGGTCGCGCTGCCGGTTGGACTGCACGGCGAAAGTGAATGGTGGAAGATCGGCGGCGCGCTGCTGCTGACGCTCGCGATCTGTGCCCACCACTTCACCGCGATGGGCGCAGCTTCCATTGTCCCTGATCCGTCCATCGCCGTGTCGCAAACGGCATTGCCGGCCGAATGGCTCGCGTTTGGCGTGGCCATCGCAAGCCTCGCCATTCTTGGATTGGCGGCGGCGGGCGTCGTGATCGACATCCGCGATCAGCGCCGCTCCGAGCTCGAGACCGACCGGATGCGGGACCTCGCGGATGCTTCCGTCGAGGGACTTCTGGTCTGCAACGGGCAGACGATCGTCTCGGCCAATAAAAGTTTTTCGCAGCTCGTGGGCATCCCCGCCGACAGCCTTGTCGGAGGAACGCTGGAAAACTGTTTTCCGGACTCCGTCGCCCGCTTCAAGCTGATGTCGCGGCCCAACCACGGAATCGAAACCGAGTTGCGTCACCGCGATGGTTCGATGACGCCGGTCGAATTGATCATGCGGCCGATCGTCTTCGCCGAGCGGCCCCATCACGTCATCGCGGTGCGCGACTTGAAGGCGCGCAAGGACGCCGAACAGCACATCCATTTCCTGGCGCATCACGACGCGCTGACGGGATTGCCGAACCGCAGCTTCTTCAACGCCCGCGTCGATCAGGAAATCGCCGCGCTCGAGCCCGGCAAGAGCCTCGGGATACTTTGTCTGGATCTCGACCGCTTCAAGGAAATCAACGATCTGTTCGGGCACGCCACGGGTGACCGCACCTTGCAGGCCGTTGCTTCACGCATCGGCGCTCTGCTCGACGATCGTCAGATGATGGCGCGCCTTGGCGGCGACGAGTTTGCCATTCTTGTTCCGGAACTCGCCGGGCCTGCCGCGGCCGGCCGTCTCGCGGAATCCATTCTGGAGGCGCTCCGCGATTCGTCCGATGCGCCGGAAATCACGATCGCCACCAGCATCGGCATCGCGCTCAGCCCGGACGATGCGACCGATCGCCAATCGCTGCTCAATCACGCCGACGTTGCGCTCTACCGGGCGAAACAGGAAGGCCGCAACACCTATCGTTTCTTCGAAGCCAAGATGGGCGCCGAGGTACGCAACCGCCGCTTGCTCGAACACGACCTGCGACAGGCGATTGCCCACAAGGAATTGTGGCTGGCTTACCAGCCGCAACTCGATATCCGTCACGGCAAGGTCGTCGGTTTCGAGGCGCTGTTGCGCTGGAAGAACCCCACCCGCGGCGAGATATCGCCCGGCGTCTTCATCCCGATCGCGGAAGAAATCGGCGCCATCCTGCCGATCGGCGACTGGGTGCTGCGGGAGGCATGCCGTGAGGCTGCGTCCTGGAAGACGCCGCTCAAGGTCGCCGTCAACGTTTCGGCCGTGCAGTTGCACACCGCCTCGTTTGCCAAGGACCTGCATCAAATCCTGATCGAGACCGGTCTGCCCGGCAAACGGCTGGAGATCGAGATCACCGAGACGGCGCTGGTGCGCGACCTCAACCGGACGCTGGCGACGCTGCGTCAGGTCAAGGCGCTCGGCGTGGAAATCGCGATGGACGATTTCGGCACCGGTTATTCGTCGCTTTCCAACCTGCGCGCCTTCCCGTTCGACCGGATCAAGATCGACCGATCCTTCATCAAGTCGGTCCATAACAACCAGCAGGCGGCGACGATCGTGCGGGCGGTGCTCGGCCTCGGCAAGGGCCTCGGGCTGCCGGTCATTGCCGAAGGCGTCGAGACCAACGAGGAACTGCGCTTCCTGCAAGAGGAAAGCTGCGACGAGGTTCAGGGTTATCTCCTGGGCAAGCCGGCGGCGATCGACAGCTTCCGCCAATACACCCATTTGGACGCGAGCATGCCCGAGGCTGCTCCCCGGCGCGCCGCGAGCGCCTGACGCCGGTTTGGCCCAAGTCAAGGTCGCTTGGCTGTCGCAATCGGTGGCGATACTTTGTAGGAATGACTGACAGGACATTCCTACGAACGGCGGGTCCGTGACCGAACAAGCCATACCAGCTTCCGATGCGCCGACTTCCGGTGCGCGACAGGCCCCGCAGGGAAAGTTGCCGACGCTGGCGCTGTCGGCACTGGGCATCGTGTTCGGGGATATCGGAACCAGCCCGCTCTATACCTTCAAGACGGTGCTCGGCACCGCCGACATGCCCTCGGACCCCGCGACGGTCTTGGGCGCACTCTCGCTGGTGTTATGGACGCTGTTCCTCATCACCACGGTCAAATACGTCTCCTTCGCCATGCGCGTCGACAATGACGGGGAGGGCGGCATTCTGGCACTGATGGCGCTGCTCGGCGTCAAGAAGCAACATCGCCCGTCGATCGTCGCCGTCGGCCTGTTCGGCGCGGCCCTCATTTACGGCGACGGCGCGATCACGCCTGCGATCTCGGTGCTGTCGGCGCTCGAAGGCGTGAACATGGCCACCCCCGCTTTGCAGCCTTACGTGGTGCCGGCCGCGGTCGTGATCCTGCTCGCATTGTTTGCGATCCAGTCGAGGGGTACGGCCGCGATCGGGCACTTCTTCGGCCCGATCATGCTGCTCTGGTTCGTCGCGATGGCGGTGATGGGGGTATCTGGCATCGTGCAGCACCCAACAGTGTTCGCCGCGCTCAATCCCTATTACGGGCTCTCCTATCTGGTCTCGAATGGACTCACCGGTTTTCTGGTGCTCGGCGCGGTGTTTCTCTGCGTCACCGGCGCGGAGGCGCTTTATGCCGATATGGGTCATTTCGGCAGCCGGCCGATCAAGCTTGCCTGGTTCGGCATCGTGTTTCCGAGCCTGATCATCAACTATGCAGGCCAGGCGGCGCTGGTGCTCGAGGGCGCACCGACCGACGGCAATATCTTCTTTCGCCTGTGCCCCGCGCCGTTGCTGTTGCCGCTGATCGTGCTCGCCACCATCGCCACCATCATCGCGAGCCAATCGATCATCACCGGCGCGTTCTCGATGACGCGCCAGGCGATCCAGCTCGGCTGGCTGCCGCGGCTTTACATCAAGCAGACCTCTTCGGAAGGCTACGGCCAGATCTATGTCGGCGTCGTCAACTGGCTGTTGATGATCGTCACCGTTGGCCTCACGATCGTGTTCGGAAAGTCCGACAACCTCGCCGCCGCCTACGGCATCGCGGTTTCGGCCACCATGCTGATGACGTCGGCGTTGCTGTTCATAGCGATGCGCGAAATCTGGGGCTGGAGCATTTTAGCCGCAGGCTTCGTGGCCGGCGGATTTCTCGTGGTCGACAGCGCGTTCTTTCTCGCCAACCTCACCAAGATCGCGGAAGGCGGATATGTGCCGTTGCTGCTCGCGCTGCTGATCTACAGCGTGATGTGGATCTGGCACCGCGGCGCCATGGCGGTTTCGGCCCGCATGCGCGAGGCGCTGATCCCGATCAGCGAATTCATGGCGCGGACCCGGGCTGCGAGTATTCCGCGCGTGCCGGGCACCGCAGTTTTCTTGACCCGCGCCGAGCGCGACACGCCGCCGGTGATGATCTGGCACGTCAAGCACAACCGGGCTCTGCACGAGCACCTGTTCGTGCTGCGGGTCGAAATCCTGTCGGTGCCCTGGCTGTCATCCGGCGAGCGCCTCGCCATCCAGGAAGTCGCGCCGAATTTCTGGCGCGCCGAGGCGCATTTCGGCTTCATGGAGCGGCCACATATTCCGGAATTGCTCGCTGCCAGTAAATCGCTCGGCTGCACGATCGAGCTTGCCGACGTCACCTATTATGTCGGGCATGAAACCGTGATCGGCCGCGACGACGGCATGGGGATGCCCGGCTGGCAGGAGCGGTTCTTCGCCGTGATGGAACGCAACGCGGTCCATGTCAGCGACTTCTTCAGCCTGCCCAACGATCAGGTGGTCGAGATCGGCCGGCAAGTGGCGATTTGATAAGTGGCTGCGTGAAGCCTTACGGCTTCGGACCCTTCGACACGCACGCGCCTGAAGCGCATTTCAGGTTCGAGGTGACGACCGCCCCGCCCTTGTTCGGCGGGGTGACGGGCGGGTTCGGCCGCGGGCCGGGCGCCTGACCCAGCGCCGCGGTGTTGGCGGTCGGCGTCACGCCGGGTGAAGCCGGCTTGGCAATGTTGACGACCGGCTTTGGCGGGGTAGGCGGCGGCGTATGGATCGCGGCGCCGCCGATCACAGGCGCGGGCTTCGCCACGCCGCCGATCTTGTTTTGCTGGGTCTTGGCGCCGCCAAGCGTGCTCTGCGCTTGAACCGGTACAACGCTGGCAATGAAGATGCCGAGCGCGCCGGTGAGCATCCATTTCATTGTCGTGTTGTTCATGGCGGTGCCTCGCGCGCTTTGGCTTTGACAGGATCATACGTAGTCTCCTCGCGTGACTTAGCCAAGAGTCCTGCTCGGCTATTTTCCGGCTATTCTTCGGCGCGCGGCCCCTACAGCAAAGATTTGACACGTCGGGCAAATCACCGGCATAGGTTCATTGTCACGAGATATGGCCCGCACCGGGAGACCGGCCGCGGGCTTTTTCGTTTCCATTTTCCGAGATCGGGCGGCGGCCGCCGGGCGCAGTAATCTCGTTGTGCTTCAGGCAAGGCGCCATCGAAGCGCGCCGCCGTCCGAACCAGTTTGCCGGTGCGCGCGAACGCAATCGGCGGCGGCCTCTCACCCTCCCGAGAGACAGGGTTCGCGCCCCAAATGAGCCGCGCGCGTGAGCTGCGCCGCTCTGCCGCGTTTTTCAAAAGCATCTCCAACGGAAGAGAGAGACCGGCATGGCTCCCACCGCCGCCTACCTCATCGCGCTCGCGCTGACGTTACTGATCCTTGTCATTCTTTGGGAGGGTTTGTCGTGAGCGCGGAGATCATTCAGTT